>NZ_ALEE01000703.1 GCF_000282995.1 Melaminivora alkalimesophila | reverse complement strand
GGCAGCATCGAGCCGATGCTCGAGCCGAAGCACACGATGCCGACCAGCGACAGCCAGACGGTGGCGCCGATCAGCAGATAGTGCTCCCCATAGTCATAGAAGCCCGCGTGCTGCCAGATGAAGATGCGCGCGAAACCGATCGCTCCCAGCCCTGCGCCGAGCACCAAGCTGGTCGGCAGCTCGCGCACGATCACCCGCCACCAGTCGCGCAACCGCACCTCACCGAGCGCCAGCCCGCGGATCAGCAGCGAGGTCGCCTGCGAGCCCGAGTTGCCGCCCGAGCTCATGATCAGCGGGATGAACATCGCCAGCACCACGGCCTTTTCCAGCTGCATCTCGTAGTACTGCATGGCGCTGGCCGTGAGCATCTCGCCGAGGAACAGGATCGCCAGCCAGCCGCCGCGCTTGCGGATCATGGTGCCAAAGCCCGCCTCCAGGTAGGGGACGCCGATGTGCTCGCCACCGCCGAAGCGGCCAATGTCCTCCTGCGCCTCTTCCATCAGCGCGTCGATCACGTCGTCCACGGTGACGATGCCGATCACCTGCGCCTGCTCGTCCACCACCGGCAGCGCCAGGAAGTTGTGGCGCCGGATCAGCCGCGCGACCTCCTCGCGATCGGCCTGCGGCCCCACCGAGATCGGCCGGCTGCCGTTCCACAGCGCGGTCAGCGGCTGCGCCGGATCGGCGCACACCAGCTGGCGCAGCGACAGCACGAAGCGCAGGCTGCCGTGCTCGTCGGCGACGTAGATGGCATAGACCGTCTCGTGGTCGTGCTGCGTCTGGCGGATGTGTTCGAGCGCCTGTGCCACCGTCCAGTCCTGCGGCAGCTGCACGAACTCGGTGGTCATGATGCTGCCGGCCGTTCCCTCCGGATACAGCATGAGGCGCGCCACCGAGCTGCGCGAGGCCGGCGAGAGCAGGCGCAGTGCCTGCTCGCGCTCCTCCTCCATCAGCCGGCCGAGCAGGTCGGACAGCCGGTCCTCGGCGATCGACTCCAGCACGTCGGCGCGCCCCGAGGCCACCACCTTGGCCGCCAGCAGCACGCTGCAGCGCAGGTCGGTGTTCTCCAGCAGCTGGGCGAGGGAGGCCGCATCCAGCCGGTCGGCCAGTTCCATCGCCTCCCTGGGCTTGAGGGTGTTGACGTAGCTGACGGCATCGGCCACGTGGCCGTAGGACTGGAACTGGCGCAGGATGTCTTGCATGGACTTGGGACAGGTAGGGAAAGGCGCCCGGCTGAGCGAACCCCCGGCACGCTGGGGCAGAGCAAGGCACGGCAGCGGCCGGCCGGAACCGGGACATTGTCCCCGAGAGTGGGCAAGGCATTGCGCCGGACGGCGCCGCGCCCTGCCATGCGGTCGGAGCGCCTCAGCCGGCGCGCGCCGCGTCGGCCAGCCGCTGGGCGCAGCGGTTGGCCTCGTCCAGATCCTGGGCCTCGACCATCACGCGCAACAGCGGCTCGGTGCCGCTCGCGCGCACCAGCACCCTGCCCCGCTCGCCCAACTGTTCCTGCACCGCGCGCGTCGCCTCGGCCAAGTGGCGGTTGCGCGTCCAGTCCTGCTGCGGGCTGAGCCGCACGTTGAGCAGCACCTGCGGGAACAGCGGCGCGCCCTCCAGCAGCTCGGCCAGGCTGCGCCCGCTGCGCACGCAGGCCTGCAGCACCTGCAGCGCGCTCACCAACCCATCGCCGGTGGTATGCCGGTCCAGCACCAACAGGTGGCCCGAGCCCTCCCCGCCGAGCAGCCAGCCACGGCGGTGAAGCTCCTCAAGCACGTAGCGGTCGCCCACCTTGGCGCGCACCAGCTCCACCCCGCGCGCCACCAGCGCCTGCTCCACCGCCATGTTGGTCATGAGCGTGCCGACCACACCGGGCACCGGCAGCCCGCAGGCCAGGCGCTCGGCCGCCAGCAGGTACAGCAGCTCGTCGCCGTTGTAGAGCCGCCCGGCACCGTCCACCATCTGCAGCCGGTCCGCGTCGCCATCCAGGGCGATCCCGAAGTCCGCCGCGTTGGCCCGCACCGCGCGCACCAGCGCATCCGGGTGCGTTGCGCCGACCTCGTGGTTGATGTTCATGCCGTCCGGCGCGCAGCCGATGGCGATCACGTCGGCGCCCAGCTCGTGGAACACTTTCGGGGCGATGTGGTAGGCAGCGCCGTGGGCGGCATCCACCACGATGCGCAGGCCATGCAGCGACAGGTCGTGCGAGAAGGTGCTCTTGCAGAACTCGATGTAGCGCCCCGCGGCATCGTCCAGACGCTGGGCGCGACCGAGGTGCGAGGAGTCGGCCCACTGGGGCGGCGTCGCCAGCGCCTGCTCCACCTCCTCCTCCCACGCATCCGGCAGCTTGTTGCCCTGGGCGCTGAAGAACTTGATGCCATTGTCTGGATAGGCGTTGTGGCTGGCGCTGATCACCACGCCCAGGCTGGCGCGCTGAGCACGCGTGAGGTAGGCCACCCCCGGCGTCGGCAACGGGCCGAGCAGCACCACGTCGGCGCCGGCGGAATTCAGCCCGGATTCCAGGGCACTCTCCAGCATGTAGCCGGAGATGCGCGTGTCCTTACCGATCAGCACCGTGGGACGCTCCTCGGTGCGGCGCAGGACCTGGCCGATGGCGTGGCCCAGGCGGAGCACGAAATCTGGAGTGATGGGCGGCTTGCCCACGGTGCCGCGGATGCCGTCGGTGCCGAAATAGCTGCGTGCCATGAGGAATGAGAAAGAGTTGGGAAGGAGGAAAGGGGAAGGGGCAGTTCAGTGGCGCTCGCGATCCATCGCGCTCCAGACCGCCAGCGCCGCCACCGTCTCGCGCACGTCGTGCACGCGCACGATGCGCGCGCCCTGCTCGACCGCCAGCACCGCGGCCGCCACGCTGGGCACTAGGCGCTGGTCCACCGCCAGGCCCGTGACAGTGCCCAGGGACGACTTGCGGGACCACCCCGCAACCCAGGGATAGCCGAGCGCCAGCAGCTCGGGCTGCCGCGCCAGGAGAGCGAAATTCTGCGCGACGGTCTTGCCGAAGCCGATGCCGCTGTCGAGCGCGACACGTGCCCGCTCCACACCCCGCTCTTCCAGGGCGCGCGCGGCCTGCTGCAGGAAGGCGGCGACCTGCGGCACGGCGTCGCCCTGCATGGGCTGGGACTGCATGCTGCGTGGCTCGCCGTGCATGTGCATCAGGCACACGCCGCACCGGCCATGCCGGACCACCACGTCCGCGGCGCCCGGCTGGCGCAGTGCCCAGATGTCGTTGATGACGTCGGCGCCCACGTCGAGCACGGCCTGCATGACTTCGGCCTTGTAAGTATCCACCGAGACGGGGACGCCCAGCGCCACGGCACCGCGCACCACCGGCAGCACGCGCGCCAGCTCCTCGTCCAGCGGCACCGGCGGGCTGCCCGGGCGGGTTGATTCGCCCCCGATGTCGAGGATGTCCGCACCGTCCTTGAGCAGCCGCTCGCAATGGCGCAGGGCCGAGGACGCGCCGGCGTGCCGGCCTCCGTCCGAGAAGGAGTCGGGCGTGGCATTGACGATGCCCATCACGCGCGGGCGCGTCAGGTCGACGTCGAAGCGGGTGGTCTTCCAGAGCATGGGCGCGCCTTCCGGCAAGGCCAACGGGAGGGCTCACATGGGACAAGCGGGGCACCGGGCCCCGCTTGTCTTGGTTTGCGCCTCAGGCAGCCGAAGGCGCCGGGTCCGAATTGACGGCCGGCGTGCCGCCGCCCGAATCGTCACCGCCAGAAGGCGGGCGGCGCGGCGTCCAGTCCTTGGGCGGCCGCGGCTCGCGCCCGGCCATGATGTCGTCGATCTGCTCGGCGTCGATGGTCTCCCATTCGAGCATGGCCTTGGCCATGGCGTGGATCTTGTCCTTGTTCTCCTCGATCAGGCGGCGCGCCAGGTTGTACTGCTCGTCGATGATGCGGCGGACCTCGGCGTCCACCTTTTGCATCGTCTCCTCGGAGATGTTGGTGGTCTTGGTCACTGAGCGGCCCAGGAACACCTCGCCTTCGTTTTCGGCGTACACCATGGGGCCCAGGGCCTCGCTCATGCCGTAGCGCATCACCATGTCGCGGGCGATCGAGGTGGCGCGCTCGAAGTCGTTGCTCGCGCCGGTGGTCATCTGGTTCATGAACACTTCTTCGGCAATGCGCCCGCCAAACAGCATGGCGATCTGGTTGAGCATGTACTCCTTGTCGTAGGAGTAGCGGTCCTTCTCCGGCAGGCTCATGGTCACGCCCAGGGCACGACCGCGCGGGATGATGGTCACCTTGTGCACCGGATCGCACTTCGGTAAAAGCTTGCCGATGAGGGCGTGGCCGGCCTCGTGGTAGGCGGTGTTGCGCCGCTCCTCCTCGGGCATGACCATGGACTTCCTCTCCGGGCCCATGATGATCTTGTCCTTGGCCTTCTCGAAGTCCTGCATCTCCACCACGCGCGCATTGCGGCGCGCCGCCATCAGCGCCGCCTCGTTGCACAGGTTGGCAAGATCCGCGCCGCTCATGCCGGGCGTGCCGCGCGCGATGATCGCCGGGTTCACGTCCTGGCCGATCGGGATCTTGCGCATGTGCACGTTCAGGATCTGCTCGCGGCCCCGGATGTCGGGCAGCGTGACGTAGACCTGGCGGTCGAAGCGTCCCGGGCGCAGCAGGGCCGCGTCCAGGATGTCGGGCCGGTTGGTGGCCGCCACCACGATCACGCCCAGATTGGTCTCGAAGCCGTCCATCTCGACCAGCATCTGGTTGAGCGTCTGCTCGCGCTCGTCGTTTCCTCCCCCCAGGCCCGCGCCCCGCTGGCGGCCCACGGCGTCGATCTCGTCGATGAAGATGATGCAGGGAGCGTTCTTCTTGGCGTTCTCGAACATGTCGCGCACGCGCGCCGCACCCACGCCGACGAACATCTCGACGAAATCCGAGCCCGAGATGGAGAAGAACGGCACCTTGGCCTCGCCGGCAATCGACTTGGCCAGCAGCGTCTTGCCGGTGCCGGGCGGGCCGACCAGCAGCAGGCCGCGCGGGATGCGCCCACCGAGCTTTTGGAACTTCTGCGGGTCCTTGAGGAAGTCCACCACCTCCTTGACCTCTTCCTTGGCCTCGTCGCAACCGGCGACGTCGGCAAAGGTGACGGTGTTGTTGTTCTCGTCGAGCATGCGCGCCTTGGACTTGCCGAAGCTGAACGCCCCGCCCTTGCCGCCGCCCTGCATCTGGCGCATGAAGTACACCCACACGCCGATCAGGAGCAGCATCGGCCCCCAGCTGACCAGCAGCGTCATCAGGAGCGAGCCTTCCTCGCGCGGCTTGACGTCGAACTGGACGTTGTTGTTGATCAGGTCGCCGACCAGGCCGCGGTCGAGGTAGGTGGCGGTGGTGCGGATGCGCCGGTCGTCGTTGGTCACGGCGACGATCTCGGTGCCGCCCGGGCCCTCCTGGATGGTGGCGCTCTTGATGCGGTTGTTGCGCACTTCTTCCAGGAAGGCGGAGTAGCCGATGGTGCCGGCGCCCATGGTGGCGCGGGTGTCAAACTGCTTGAACACCGTGAACAGCACCATGGCGATGACCAGCCATACGGCGACCTTGGAAAACCACTGATTGTTCAAGCCGAACTCCAGATACTGCAAAGAAGAAGGACGGCCCCAGGGATGCGCAAACAGGCCGTCCACGCGCATATGGGGAGGATTTTAGGCGTTTCAACACGGGCGGGGCAGGTACATAACCCTGCACTCCAGGCAGGACAAAAGCGCAGCGGCCCGCAGGCCGGGCCTGGCGCGCTGCCGCCCGGGTCTTCAGCCGCGCCGCTTCAGGCGCATCCCGACCAGGAATGTCTCGGCCGAACGGTCGCGCGAGGCCTTGGGCTTGACCGTCTTGACCACCTGGAAGGTGTTCTTGAACAGCTGCACCAGCTGCGTGTAGCCACTGCCGTGGAACAGCTTGACCACCAGCGCGCCGTCCGGGCGCAGATGCTGCACGGCGAAATCCACGGCCAGCTCGATCAGGTGGGCAATGCGCACCGCATCCACCGATTCGACCCCCGACAGGTTCGGCGCCATGTCCGAGACCACCACGTCCACCGGCCGGCCCTGCACCGCCTCCTGCAGGCGCGCAAGCACCTCGTCCTCGCGGAAGTCGCCCTGCAGGAAGTGCACTCCCTCGATGGGCTCCATCGGCAGGATGTCGAGAGCAATGAGCGTGCCCTGGAGCGCGCCGGCCGCCGCACCGCCCGGGGCCATGCGCCGGCGCAGGTACTGGCTCCAGGCGCCGGGGGCGCTGCCCAGGTCGACCACCACTTGGCCCGGCCGGATCAGGCCCAGCTGCTCGTCGATCTCCTTGAGCTTGTAGGCGGCGCGCGCGCGGTAGCCCTCCTTCTGCGCGAGTTTCACGTAGGGATCGTTGACGTGGTCGC
Source organism: Melaminivora alkalimesophila (assembly GCF_000282995.1). GTDB lineage: Bacteria > Pseudomonadota > Gammaproteobacteria > Burkholderiales > Burkholderiaceae_C > Melaminivora > Melaminivora alkalimesophila. The sequence goes on along the minus strand of NZ_ALEE01000703.1, from coordinate 10,438 downwards.
TCAACCACGCCTTGTTCACCTTCTTGCTTTGGGTCCGGGCTTTCATCGTTGAAGAATAATACGGGGATGCCGCAGATCGAACTCACACCCGCCCAGCGTCGGGAACACCGCGCCAACGCGCACCACCTGGACCCCGTCGTGCTGATCGGCGCCGAGGGACTGACCGATGCCGTGCGCCGCGAGGTGGACGCGGCCCTCAAGGCCCATGGGCTGATCAAGGTGCGCGTCTTCGGCGACGACCGCAGCGCGCGCGAGGCCATCTACCAGCAGCTGGCAGCCGAGCTGGACGCCGCGCCCATCCAGCACATCGGCAAGCTGCTGGTGCTCTGGCGGCCCATCCCCCCGAAGGAAAAGACCCCGGACGAGGACCGCAAGCCGGGCCCGCGCGAGGTCAAGGTGCTGAAGTTCGGGCGGCCCGGCCAGCGCCCCGAGGTCAAGCAGCTGCGCGTGCTGGGCAACCAGCGCCTGACGGCCGGCGGGCAGGTCAAGCGCGCCAAGCCCAAGCAGAAATCCGTCAAGAAGCGCCAGGGCCGCTGATGCCCGCGCCCGCGGCGCCCCGGCGCCACATCCTGTGCATGAAATGGGGCAGCAAGTACGGCCCCGAGTACGTGAACCGGCTGTACGCGATGGTGCGGCGCCACCTGCCGGGCGATTTCCAGTTCAATTGCCTGACCGACGACGCGAGCGGCATCCGGCCGGAAGTGCACTGCTTTCCCATCCCGGCGCTGGACCTGCCGGCCGGCATCCCCGAGCGCGGCTGGAAAAAGCTCGCCACCTTCGCCGCCGACCTGCACGGCCTGCGCGGCACCGCCCTGTTCCTCGACGTGGACGTGGTGGTGGTCGGGCCGCTGGAGGAATTCTTCACCCAGCCGGGCGAATTCCTCATCATCCACGACTACAAGCGCCCGTGGCGCATCACCGGCAACTCCTCCGTCTACCGCTTCGAGCTGGGCGCCCACCCGGACGTGCTGGAGTATTTCCGCAGCCACGTCGAAGAGGTGCGCCAGCGCTTTCGCAACGAGCAGGCCTACCTGTCGGATTTCCTGCACCGCCAGGGGCGCCTGGCCTATTGGCCGCGGGGCTGGTGCCCGAGCTTCAAGTACCACAGCATCCCGCGCTGGCCTTCCAACTACTGGAAGGCGCCGCAGGTGCCGCCGGGCGCGCGCATCGTGGTCTTCCACGGTGAATGCAATCCGCCGGACGCCCTCGCCGGGCGGCGCAACCGGCGCTTTCGCCACATCGAGCCCGCCACCTGGGTGGCGGACCATTGGCGGGAGTAGCGGCTCGGGGCGGCCTCAGGGACGCCGCCCCGTCACCTTCAGCAGCACCCCCAGGGCACACAGCCACTGCGCCATATACATCAGGCTGCCGACGCCGTGCCACAGGCGCAGGTTCTGGCGCGCGACGATGCGCGGCGCCACGCCGAACTGCACGAGCATCGCCAGCAGCATCCCCAGCACCACCAGGACCAGGCCCGTCCGCGCCCACGCCTCGGGCTGTTCCGCGTGCCGGCGCCGCGACAGGAGGAGCAGCGCCGCGCCCATGGCCAGCGAGACCCAGGTCTGCGCCTCGAACAGGCGCGCCGCCGTGTTGCCCGCCAGGATGGGGTTCGGCAGATGCGCGAACAGCAGCGGCACCGCCATGAAACCGATGGCGCTCAGGCTGCCCCACCACAGGGCCGCCGCCAGCACGGGCAGTCGCTCGCGCACCTGCGCCCTTCCTCAGAGGTAGCTGACGCCGACGATCTCGTAGTGGCGCACCCCGCCCGGGGCCTGCACCTCGGCGGTGTCGCCCTCTTCCTTGCCGATCAGGGCACGGGCGATCGGGCTGCCGACGTTGATCAGGCCAAGCTTCAGGTCGGCCTCGTCCTCGCCGACGATCTGGTACCTGACGGTTTCGCCCGTCTCCTCGTCCTGCAGCTCGACGGTGGCGCCAAACACCACGCGCCCGCCAGCATCCAGGGTCGAGGGATCGATCACCTGCGCTGCCGCGAGCTTGGCCTCCACCTCGGCAATCCGCCCCTCGACGAAGCCCTGGCGGTCCTTGGCCGCTTCGTACTCGGCGTTCTCGCTCAGGTCGCCCTGAGCGCGCGCCTCAGCAATGGCGTTGATCACGGCGGGGCGCTCCACGGTCTTGAGGCGGTGCAGCTCCTGCTTGAGCTGCTCGGCGCCGCGCTTGGTCAGGGGAATGGTGGCCATGGGAACTTCGGTCTCCTGGGGTTGGCAAAGGACAAACGCAAAAAGCAAACCGCCGGGCGTTGCCGCGCGGCGGTCTGGGCAAAGGGGATGCCCGCGATTATGCCGCGTTTGCCGCCGCCGCGGCACTGCCCAGGCGGGCGTGCAGCTCCTGCAGCGAACACACGTCCAGGCTCTCCAGGTGCTTGAGGCCCTCCACCGCCGCCTCGGCGCCGAAGATAGTGGTGAAGGTGGTCACGCGCGCCTGCAGCGAGCTGGTGCGGATGGCGCGCGAGTCGGCGATGGCGTTGCGCCGCTCCTCCACCGTGTTGATGACCATCGAGATCTCGTTGTTCTTGATGGCGTCCACGATGTGCGGGCGGCCCTCGGTCACCTTGTTGACCACCTGCACCGGGATGCCGGCCTCGGCCAGCGCCGCGGCCGTGCCCTTGGTCGCCAACAGCTCGAAGCCCATGGCCGCGAGGTCGCGCGCGATCGGCAGCACGCGCGGCTTGTCGCTGTTCTTCACGGTGAGGAACACCTTGCCCGAGCGCGGCAGCCGCGTGCCGGCGCCCAGCTGGCTCTTCACGAAGGCTTCGCCGAAGGTCTGGCCGACCCCCATCACCTCGCCGGTGGACTTCATCTCCGGGCCGAGGATGGTGTCCACGCCGGGGAACTTGACGAAGGGGAAGACGGCCTCCTTGACGCTGAAGTACGGCGGCGTCACCTCGCGGGTCACGCCCTGCCCCGCCAGCGTCTGGCCCGCCATGCAGCGCGCCGCCACCTTGGCCAGCTGCACGCCGGTGGCCTTGGAGACGAAGGGAACCGTGCGGCTGGCGCGCGGGTTCACCTCCAGCACGTAGATCACGTCGCCGCCTTCGGTTTCCTGGATGGCGAACTGCACGTTCATCAGCCCGACCACGTTCAGGCCCTCGGCCAGCAGCGCCGTCTGGCGCTTGATCTCGGCGACCGTCCCGGCCGACAGGTAGTACGGCGGCAGCGAGCAGGCGGAGTCGCCCGAATGCACGCCGGCCTGCTCGATGTGCTCCATCACGCCGCCGATGAACACCTGCCCGTCCTTGTCGCGCACGCAGTCCACGTCGCACTCGATGGCGTTGGACAGGAAGCGGTCCAGCAGCACGGGTGAGTCGTTGGAGACCTTCACGGCCTCGCGCATGTAGCGTTCCAGGTCACGCTGCTCGTGCACGATCTCCATGGCGCGCCCGCCCAGCACGTAGCTCGGGCGCACGACCAGCGGATAGCCCAGGGCAGCAGCCTTTTCCAGCGCCTCTTCTTCGGTGCGCGCCGTGGCGTTGGGCGGCTGGCGCAGGCCGAGATCGTTGAGCAGCTTCTGGAAGCGCTCGCGGTCCTCGGCGGCGTCGATCATGTCGGGCGAGGTGCCGATGATCGGCACGCCTTCCTTCTCCAGGCCCAGGGCGAGCTTGAGCGGCGTCTGGCCGCCGTACTGCACGATCACGCCCTCGGGCTTTTCCAGGTCGACGATCTCCAGCACGTCCTCGAGCGTCAGCGGCTCGAAGTACAGGCGGTCGGAGGTGTCGTAGTCGGTTGAGACCGTCTCGGGGTTGCAGTTGACCATGATGGTCTCGTAGCCGTCCTCGCGCATGGCGAGCGCCGCGTGCACGCAGCAGTAGTCGAACTCGATGCCCTGGCCGATGCGGTTCGGCCCGCCGCCCAGCACCATGATCTTCTTCCTGGTCGTCGGCTCCGCCTCGCACTCGTCCTCGTAGGTCGAATACATGTAGGCGGTGTTGGTCGGGAATTCGCCCGCGCAGGTATCGACGCGCTTGTAGACTGGGCGCACGCCCAGGCTGCGGCGCGCCTCGCGCACGGCTTTCTCATCCGTCTTGAGCAGCTTGGCCAGGCGCCGGTCGGAAAAGCCCTTGCGCTTCAAGGTACGCAGCGTCGCCGCGTCGAGGCTCGCCAGCGCACCTTCGCCCTTGTCTTCCGCGAGCTTGTCCAGATCCAGCTCGATCTTCACGATCTCCTCGATCTGCACCAGGAACCACTTGTCGATCTTCGTCAGGTCATGCACCTCGTCCACCGACAGGCCCATGGCGAAGGCATCGCCCACGTACCAGATGCGCTCGGGGCCGGGCTCGCCCAGCTCCTTTTCCAGCAGTTCCCGGTCCTGGGTCTTCTCGTTCATGCCGTCCACGCCCACTTCCAGGCCGCGCAGGGCCTTCTGGAAGGATTCCTGGAAGGTCCTGCCCATGGCCATGACCTCGCCCACGCTCTTCATCTGCGTGGTCAGGCGCGAGTCCGCCATGGGGAATTTCTCGAAGGCAAAGCGCGGAATCTTGGTGACCACGTAGTCGATGGTCGGCTCGAAGCTGGCCGGCGTGGCGCCGCCGGTGATCTCGTTCTTGAGCTCATCCAGCGTGTAGCCCACGGCGAGCTTGGCGGCTATTTTTGCGATCGGAAAACCCGTGGCCTTGGAGGCCAGCGCCGAGGAGCGCGACACGCGCGGGTTCATCTCGATCACGATCATGCGCCCGTCCTTGGGGTTGACCGCGAACTGCACGTTCGAGCCGCCCGTGTCCACGCCGATCTCGCGCAGCACGGCGAGGCTGGCGTTGCGCATGATCTGGTATTCCTTGTCGGACAGGGTCTGGGCCGGCGCCACGGTGATGGAGTCGCCGGTGTGCACGCCCATGGGATCGAGGTTTTCGATCGAGCACACGATGATGCAGTTGTCCGCGCGGTCGCGCACCACCTCCATCTCGTATTCCTTCCAGCCCAGCAGCGACTCCTCGATCAGCAGCTCGCTGGTCGGCGAGGCCTCCAGGCCGCGCTTGGCAATCGTCTCGAACTCTTCCGGGTTGTAGGCGATGCCGCCGCCCGTGCCGCCGAGCGTGAAGCTGGGGCGGATGACAGCCGGAAAGCCCACCGTCTTCTGGACGGCCCAGGCCTCGTCCATGGTGTGGGCGATGCCGGAGCGCGCCGACTCCAGGCCGATGCGCGTCATCGCGTCCTTGAATTTCAGGCGGTCCTCGGCCTTGTCGATGGCCTCGGGCTTGGCGCCGATCAGCTCCACGCGGTACTTGTTCAGCACCCCGTTCTTCCACAGGTCGAGCGCGCAGTTGAGCGCCGTCTGGCCGCCCATGGTGGGCAGGATGGCGTCGGGGCGCTCCTTGGCGATGATTTTTTCGACCGTCTGCCAGGTGATGGGCTCGATATAGGTCACGTCGGCCGTGGCCGGGTCGGTCATGATCGTCGCGGGGTTGCTGTTGATCAGGATGACGCGGTAGCCCTCCTCGCGCAGCGCCTTGCAGGCCTGCACGCCGGAGTAGTCGAATTCGCAGGCCTGGCCGATGATGATCGGGCCGGCGCCGATGATGAGGATGCTCTTGATGTCTGTGCGTTTTGGCATGGTGGGTGCGTCAGTCGGCCGCAGCGGCGGGGGCGCTGCCGGGGCGGCGCGTGGCAAGGCGCTCGAGCAGCGCCTGGGCGCGCTCGGCGGGCAGGTTCTTCTGCATGAGCTGGATCAGGCCGTCGCCCTTGATCAGCGGGCGCAGCACTTCAGCCTCGGCCTCGTGGAAGCTCACGTCCCACTCGGCCAGGCCCTGGGCGAAGGTCTCGTCGTCCCAGGTCTTGCCCTTGGCGACCAGCGTCACCAGCGGCATGGCCTTGTTCTGCACGAAGGACTTCTTGTAGGGCTTTTGCTGCCAGCGCTCGGCGAACCACTCGCGGTGGGGTGACGGCAGCGTCAGGATGCGCTTGTGGATCGCCTTTTCCAGGGCCGCTGCGGGGAAGCTGAACAACTTCATGGCGAGGCGCCCGGCTCAGGCGGCCTGCTTCGCCCGAGCCTCGCGCATGGAGTCGGTGAAGCGGTCGAAGAGGTGGGCGATGTCGTGCGGGCCGGAGGACGCTTCCGGATGACCCTGGAAGGAGAACGCCGGGCGGTCCGTGTGTTCCAGGCCCTGCAGCGTGCCGTCGAACAGGCTCAGGTGCGTGGCGCGCAGGTGGGCGGGTATCGACGCGAGGTCCACTGCGAAGCCGTGGTTCTGGCTGGTGATGCTGACGCGGCCGCTGTCCACGCCCTTCACGGGGTGGTTGCAGCCATGGTGGCTGTTGTCCATCTTGAAGGTCTGGGCGCCGGCGGCGAGCGCCATGATCTGGTGGCCCAGGCAGATGCCGAAAGTGGGCACGCCGGCCTCGACGATCTCGCGCACCGCGGCGATGGCGTAGTCGCACGCGGCCGGGTCGCCCGGGCCGTTGGACAGGAAGACGCCATCGGGCTGCATCGCCAGCACCTCGGCCGCGGGCGTGCGCGCCGGCACCACCGTCAGCCGGCAGCCGCGCTGGGCCAGCATGCGCAGGATGTTGCGCTTGACGCCGAAGTCGTAGGCAACGACGTGGAACTGCGGGTCCGTCAGCCGGCCGAAGCCCTTGCCCAGTTCCCACTCGGTCTCGTTCCAGGTGTAGGGCGTGCGCGTGCTGACCACGCTCGCCAGGTCCAGGCCCTTCATGGACGGGGCGTTGCGCGCTGCAGCGATTGCCGCGTCGATGTGCTCCTGCGTGACTTCCTCGCCGGTTGCCAGGGCGACGATGGCACCGTTTTGCGCGCCGCCGCTGCGCAGCAGGCGCGTGAGCCGGCGCGTGTCCACCTCGGCGATGGCGACGCAGCCCTGGCGCACCAGGTAGTCCGACAGGGATTCGGTGCTGCGGAAGTTGCTGGCGATGGGCGAGAGCGCCCGGATGACGAGACCGGCGGCGTGGATCCGGTCGGCCTCCACATCTTCCTCATTGGTGCCGTAGCTGCCGATATGCGGATACGTGAGCGTCACGATCTGCTGGCAGTAGCTGGGGTCGGTGAGGATTTCCTGGTAGCCGGTGAGCGAGGTGTTGAACACCATCTCGCCGGCCGTGGTGCCGGTGGCACCGATGGATTGGCCGATAAGGACCGTGCCGTCTGCAAGCGCCAGGATGGCGGGCGGGAAGGATCCCTTGAGAGACAAGAGCACTGGGTTCTCCGAAAAAATGCGGGTCGCCCGGTGGCCTGCAGGGGAACGCGCCCTGCAGGCTGCTGCTCGTGGGTAGGATGCTTTGGTGCGGCCGGGCGACTGTTTGGCGGCAAAGCCCTTCATTGTAGCGCGGCGCCTGGCCGGCGCAGGCCTCGCCGTGGCCGTTTTTCCCCGGCCACCAGCCCGCGTTCAGCGCCGCCGTGCCGCGCGCACGCCAGCCACCGCGGCCACCGCGGCAAGCACCTTGTTGAGCCGCCCCGCGTCCGCGACTTCCACCGTGAAGGTCATCCAGGCGGTGCCGCGCACCGACTGGGTCTGCACCCCGATCACGTTCGTCTTCTCGCGCGCGAAGACCTCGGAGATGTCGCGCAGCAGGCCCTGGCGGTCGGCGGCCTCGACCGAGACGTCGACCGGGTACACGGCGGCCTTGCCGGACTGGGCCCCGGTCCCGCCCCACTCGACCTCGATGATGCGCTCGGTGTTGCGGGCCGCCATCTCGCGGAAGTTTCTGCAATCGCTGCGGTGCACGCTCACGCCCTTGCCGCGCGTCACGAAGCCACCGATCGGGTCGGGCGGCGCCGGCCGGCAGCACTTGGCGAGCTGCGTCATCAGCGAGTCGATGCCGACCACCAGCACGCCCCGCCCCGCGCCTTCGCCGCCGCGCGACTTGCGCAGCGGCAACGTCGGTGTGGCCGCCTCGGCCTCGGCCGGTGGCGGGCGCAGCAGCGTCTCGATGGTGCGCAGCGAGAACTCGTCCTTGCCGACCACTTCGAACAGGGCGTCGGCGGTCTTGAAGCCCAGCTGCGCCGCCAGTTCGTCGAGCTTGAGCGCCGTCTTGCCCTCGCGCTGCAGCAGCTTCTCGACCGCCTCGCGGCCGCGGGCGATGGTGGCCTGCGTGGCCTGGGCATTGAACCAGGCGCGCACCTTGGCCTTGGCGCGGCTGCTGTGGAGGTAGCCCAGCTCCGGGTTGAGCCAATCGCGCGAGGGCCGCCCTTCCTTGACCGTCGTGATCTCCACGGTCTGGCCGTTGTGCAGGGGCGTGTTGAGCGGCACCATGACCCCGTCGACGCGCGCACCGCGGCAGCGGTGGCCGACGCTGGTGTGGATTGCGTAGGCAAAGTCCAGGGGCGTTGCGCCCTGCGGCAGCTCGACCACCGCGGCGTCGGGGGTGAGCACGTAGATGCGGTCCTCGAACAGGCCCTGGCCGGCCGCCCCGGAGAGGTCGCGCTCCCAGGCCAGCAGCTGGCGCAGCACCGCGATCTTCGCGTCGTATTCGCTGCTGGCCGACACCCCTGCATAGCCCTTGGCGCCCGCCTCCTTGTAGGCCCAGTGCGCCGCCACGCCGCTCTCGGCGTGGTCGTGCATGGCCTGGGTGCGGATCTGGATCTCGATCGCCTTGCCCGCCTCGTCGCGCACCACGGTGTGCAGCGACTGGTAGCCATTGGGCTTGGGCCGGGCGATGTAGTCGTCGAACTCGGCCTCGATGGGCTCGAAGCTGCTGTGCACCCAGCTGAGGGCGGCATAGCAGTCCTTGACCGTCGGCACGATCACGCGCAGCGCGCGGATGTCGAACAGCTGGTCGAAGTCCAGCGACTTGCCGCGCATCTTCTTGACGATGCTGTAGATGTGCTTGGGCCGCCCGGTCACGACAGCGCTGATGCTGTGGGCGCGCAGCTCGCCCTCCAGCCGGGTGCGCAGCTGCTCCATGTAGTGCTCACGCTCGGCGCGCTTCTCGTCGAGCAGCCGGGCGATCTCGCGGTAGGTCTCCGGCTCCAGGAAACGGAAGGCCAGGTCTTCCATCTCCCACTTGATCTGCCAGATGCCCAGCCGGTTGGCCAGCGGCGCGAACACCTGCAGGGCCTCGCGCGCCAGCGCCGGCGAGGCCGGGCGCCGGGAGGCGGCGCAATAGCGCAGCGTCTGCAGCCGGGACGCCAGGCGCAGCAGCACCACGCGCAGGTCGCGCGAGAAGGCCAGCAGCATCTTGCGCACGTTCTCGGTCTGGGCGGCCGTGTCATCCACCGGCTGGCCCACCACCTGGGCGTCGCGCGCCTGGCGCTGCACGTGCATCAGCTTGGTGGTCTCCACCGCCAGCGCCGCCAGGTTGTCGCCGAAGGCCTTGGCGATCACCTCCTGTGGGCGGTTCAGGTGCACGCAGGTGTGGACCAGGTAGGCGGCCGCCTGCAGCGCCTCGGAGCTGCCCAGCGAGCGCAGGATGGCGCACACGCCCTCGGCATGCGCCAGCGCGTTTTCGCCGGTGTCGAGCGTCTCGCCCGCCAGCAGCGGCGTGGCAAAGGCACGGGCCCGCGCGAGCGCGTCCTCCTGCCCCGGCGGGAGCGGCGCGGTGGCAGCGAGCACCTGCGGCACGCCCGCCGTGTGCGGCGATCCTTCGGCGATCTTCATGGGGCGTCCGCGTCCAGCAGGAACCGGCGCACCACCTCGACCTGGGCCGGGTCGACCAGCGTGGGTGCATGGCCCACGCCCTCGAACTGCACCAGCTGCGCGCGCGGCCCACAACCGGTCATGCGCTCGGCCGTGGCCGGGGAGAGCAGGTCCGACTGCGCCCCGCGCAACAACAGGGTGCGGGCACTGACCTGCCCATACAGCTGCCACAGCAGCGCTTCGCCGTCGGCGGCGTCCTGGGGCTGGATGGAGCGAAACGGCACAGCGATCGCGGGGTCGTAGTGCAGCCTGAAACCCCCTTGTGGGGCCGGCCGCAGCATGGGCCGGGACAGTGCCAGCCATTGTTCGCGGGTGTGCGGCCCGAAGCTGCTCGAGATCTGCCACAGGGCATCGGCTGCCTGCGCCTCGCTGGCGAAGATCAGCGGCGCGCCGAGGTACTGCCCGATGCGCACCAGCGCGTCCCATTCAAGCGCCGGGCCCACGTCGTTGAGCACCAGCCGGCGCACCGGCGCGGGCAGCGGCAGGCCCGGTTGGCCGGCCAGCAGCAGGCCGATCAGCCCCCCCATGCTGGTGCCGACCCAGTCGAGCGTGTGGATGGGAAACTCGGCGTGCAGCTGCGCGAGCAACGCCAGCATGTCCGCCGCGTAGACCGGGAGCTGGTAGCCCTGCGGATCGGCCAGCCAGTCGCTGTGGCCCCGCCCCACCACGTCCGGGCAGGCGATGCGCGCGTGCGGCGCGAGCGTCCGCGCCAGCACGTCGAAGTCCCGCCCCTGGCGCGACAGGCCGTGGACACACACGACCACGTGGCCCGCGTCCGCGCCACCGCCGCTCCATTGCCAGAACGCCATCCGATGTCCGGCGTCTTGCGCAGCGCCGGCA
>NZ_ALEE01000702.1 GCF_000282995.1 Melaminivora alkalimesophila | reverse complement strand
CAGCGCCGGCAGCCGCCGGACCGGGGCAGGATACGTAGTTCAGCGTAGGTTCAATCATGCAGACAGGCCCCGTCGGCGGGACTGGATAATGGCTGCGCTGCATCCTAATTCATTCGGAGAGACATCCATGCTCAACGGCAAGACCGCCCTCGTGACCGGCTCCACCAGCGGAATCGGTCTGGGCATCGCCAAGGCCCTGGCCCGCCAGGGCGCCAACATCGTACTCAACGGCTTCGGGGATGTGGACGGCCCACGCGCCGAGGTGCTGGAGGCCGGCGCCCAGGCCGGCGTGCGCGTCGCCTACCACGGCGCCGACATGGGGCGGCCTGCCGACATCGAGGACCTGCTGCGCTACAGCACCGACCAGTTCGGCCGCGTGGACATCCTGGTCAACAACGCCGGCATCCAGCACGTGGCGCCGGTGCACGAGTTCCCCGTCGAGAAGTGGGACGCCATCCTCGCCATCAACCTGAGCAGCGCCTTCCACACCACCCGCCTGGCGCTGCCCGGGATGCTGTCGGCCGGCTGGGGACGGATCATCAACGTCGCCTCGGTGCACGGCCTGGTGGGCTCGACCCAGAAATCGGCCTACGTGGCCGCCAAGCACGGAATCGTCGGCCTCACCAAGGTCACGGCGCTGGAGACCGCCACCACGGGCGTGACCTGCAACGCCATCTGCCCGGGCTGGGTGCTGACGCCGCTGGTGCAAAAGCAGGTCGATGCCAAGGCCGAGCAGCACGGCGTGAGCAACGAGGAGGCCCAGCGGATCCTCCTGGGCGAGAAGGAGCCGTCCATGCAGTTCACCACGCCCGAGGAGCTGGGCGAGCTGGCGGTGTTCCTGTGCTCGCCCGCGGGCGGCAACGTGCGCGGCGTCGCCTGGAACATGGACGGCGGCTGGGCCGCCCAATAAGACGGGGTGGCGGCGCTGCCGCTCAGCGCAGCTGCACGCTGCCGGAGATGTTGACCACGACCCGGGTCTTGCCGGCCTCCACCGGCACCGGGTCCATCTCGGCGCTGGCCACGCGCGCCGCCATGGCCATCATCGCCGGGCGCGGCGCCGGGCCGGAATCGTGGCTGTTGACGGTGACCTCGCGCAGGCTGTAGCCCGCGAAGCCGAACCCGCGCGCCAGCTCCGCGGCGCGCGCCTTGAAGGCCTCCACGGCACGGCTCTGGGCCTCGCTTTCCACACGCTCGCGTGCCTCGCGCGACAGATCGAAGCGCACGCCGCTCACCGCCAAACTCTGGATGCGTCCCGCGGCCGTGCTGATGCGCGCGAAATCCCGGCCCTCCAGGATCAGCTCCGCCCGGCCCTGCCAGCCGCTGATCTGCCCTTCCTTGCCATAGCGCGGCTGGATGCTGAAAGTGCCGGTGCGCACGTCCATCTGCCCGGGCTGGGCGCTGCGCCGCGCCTCGGGCAGCGCGGCGTCGAGCGCCTGGCGCAGCTGGGTCTGCACGGAGGCGGCGTCTGGTCCCTCGCGGGTGGTGGCGAGCGCCATGACCAGCAGGTCCTGCGCCACCTCCACCTCGCCCGAGGCCGACAGCTGCAGGATGTTCTGGGGCACTTCGGGCGCGCTGCCCTGGGCCAGGGCGCCAACGGCGACGGCCGCCAGGGTGCAGGCCGCCGCGGCCCGGATCGCAAATCGCATGGTCTTCCTTTCTGGTTGAAGCTGCGCACGGCAAGACGCGCGGTGCGCTGACAGCGAAGCTACCGGTTTCATGGCAGCTCTAGCGTGAACCGGTCGCAATGTCATTGCATGGCGTCGCAAAACCTGTAACAGTTGGTCAGACCCTGGGGCCATGGGCGGAATTTTCGGCCCCAACTCGTCAGAATTGCCGCTGTTACAAATTCGGCCTGGAGAGAATGAATATGGCTTCCACGACCAACCGCACGGACAAGGTGCTTGTGGTGGACGACGATGCGCGCATCCGCGACCTGCTGCGCCGCTACCTGACGCAGGAGGGTTTCGAGGTCATGGTGGCGGAGGACGGCAAGGCGCTCAACCGCATCCTGCTGCGCGAGACGGTGGACCTGATCGTGCTCGACCTGATGATGCCCGGCGAGGACGGCCTGTCGATCTGCCGGCGCCTGCGCGCGGCCAACGACCGCACACCGATCATCATGCTCACCGCCAAGGGCGAAGACGTGGACCGCATCGTCGGCCTGGAGGTCGGCGCCGACGACTACCTGGGCAAGCCCTTCAACCCGCGCGAATTGCTGGCACGCATCCACGCCGTGCTGCGCCGCCGCCCCCCTCAGGAGGCGCCCGGGGCGCCGTCGGGCGAGAACGAGGTCGTCACTTTCGGCCCCTTCACCTTCGACCTGGGCACGCGCGCACTGCAGAAGAACGGCGAGGAATTGCCCCTGACCACCGGCGAGTTCGCCATGCTCAAAGCACTGGTGCGCCACCCGCGCCAGCCGCTGTCGCGCGAAAAGCTCGCCCTGCTGGCGCGCGGGCGCGAATTCGAGCCTTTCGACCGCAGCCTGGACGTGCAGATCTCGCGCCTGCGCAAGCTGGTGGAGATCGACGCCGCCCAGCCGCGCTACATCCAGACCGTCTGGGGCGTCGGCTATGTTTTCGTGCCGGACGGTGCGAACTGAGCGCCCGCCTCGGCACCTGCGCTGAGAACCCTCCCGGCCGGCCGCGTGCTTTGCGCGCCTGCGATGGCCTTTCCGTGCCCGCCACGGCGCCCCTCCCCTGCCGCAGCCCATGAGTGAATCCCCTTCGGCTCCCCATGACCTGACCAGCCCGGCGCCGCTGGAAGCGGCCGAGCAGCGCCGCCGCCAGCGCGCGCGCCTCGGCCTGAACCTGTTCTGGCGCACCTTCTTCCTGCTGGCGCTGCTGCTGATCGGCAGCATCCTGGCGTGGCTGCAGACCCTGCGCGCGCTCGAATTCGAGCCGCGCACGCTGCAATCGGCCCAGCAGATTGCGTCGCTGGTGAACCTGAGCCGCGCCGCGCTGATCCATGCCGACGCCATCGCGCGCGTCTCGCTGCTCAAGACCATGGCCGACCAGGAGGGCGTGCGCCTGCTGCCGCGCGAGCCCGGCGATCGCTTCGAGCCGCTGGCGCATTCGGCGCTGGGATCGCGCCTGACGCAGGAGCTGACCGCCCGGCTGGGGCCGGGCACCATCGTCGCCGGCAGCGTGAACGGCGAGCCCGGCCTGTGGATCGGCTTTACCATCAACGGCGACCCCAACTGGCTGCTGATGGACCGCTCGCGCCTGGCGGCGGCCAGCGGCAAGACCTGGCTGGTCTGGCTGCTCACGGCGGGTGCGCTGTCGCTGGCCGGTGCCGCGCTCATCGCCCGGCTGATCAACCGCCCGCTCAAGCAGCTCTCCTACGCCGCCAACCGCGTGCGCGACGGGGACTTTGCCGCCAGCCAGCTCGACGAGGGCGCCGTGACCAGCGAGATCCGCGAGGTCAACATCGGCTTCAACCGCATGGCGCAGCGCCTGGCCAAGCTGGAGCAGGACCGCGCCGTGATGCTGGCCGGCATCTCGCACGACCTGCGCACGCCCCTGGCGCGCCTGCGGCTGGAGACCGAGATGAGTGTCATGGACGACGTGGCGCGCCAGCACATGGTGGCCGATATCGTGCAGCTGGACGCCACCATCGACAAGTTCCTCGACTACGCCCGCCCGGATTCGGTGGCGCTCACGCCGGTCAACCTGCACGCCGTGGTGTCCTCCTGCGTCTACGCCGTGCAGGACCACCGCGAGCTGGTCATCAGCATGCAGGTGCCCGAGGACCTGAACGTGCTGGCCGACGAGGTGGAGCTGGCGCGCGTGATCTCCAACCTGCTGGAGAACGCACGCCGCTACGGCAAGGACCGCGAGACCGGCATCACCACGGTGGAGATCAGCGCCCGCGCCCGGGAAAAATGGGTGCTGCTCAAGATCCGCGACCGCGGCCCGGGGGCGCCGCCCGAGCAATTGGCGAGCCTGACCAAGCCCTTCTTCCGGGGGGACGCG
>NZ_ALEE01000701.1 GCF_000282995.1 Melaminivora alkalimesophila | reverse complement strand
GAATTCCTGCAGGTGCAGGAATACACGCACGTGCGCCGCTGGGCCGAGCAGATCGCCGCGCGCCCGGCCGTGCAGCGCCTGGGCGGCATCTTCGCGCTCGCCAATTCGTCCTCGGGCGGGCTGGTGGCTCACCTGCAGCTGCAGCGCGCACCCGACCAGCCCGACGGCAAGGGACCGAAACAGCGGCTGCGCCGGCCGCAGATCAAGCGCCACCTGCCGCCGGAGTCCTACCACAGCCCGCGGCCGCTGTAGGGGCTGCGGCGCTCAGCCGCGCCTGCCGTGCAGCAGCACCACCGCCCGCGCCTCGATCGACAGGCCCTGCCCCACCGGCCCGAGGCGCTCGGCCGTCTTGGCCTTGACGTTCACCCGGTCGACGGCGAGGCCGAGCGCCCCGGCGATGCGCTCGCGCATGGCGCCGATGTGGGGCGCCAGCCGCGGCGCCTGCGCCACCACCGTGCTGTCGACGTTGCCGATGGCATAGCCCGCCGCTGCCACGCGGCGCGCCGCCTCGGCCAGCAGCACCACCGAATCCGCCCCGCGAAAGCGCGCGTCCGTGTCCGGGAAGTGCGTGCCGATGTCGCCAAGCCCCGCCGCGCCCAGCAGCGCGTCGGTGATGGCGTGCAGCAGCACGTCGGCGTCCGAGTGGCCGAGCAGGCCCATGCGGTGCGGGATCTCGACCCCGCCGATGACCAGGCGCCTGCCTGGCACCAGCGCGTGCACGTCCCAGCCTTCGCCCATCCTGATGTCCATGAAGCTCCCTGCAAAGTGACCGGCTGCGCGCCGGCGTTGTTCAGTGCGCCGGCGGGCGGCGGAAAAAAACGGCGGTCGCCGCACCCTCGGCCGCCTCGCCCAGGCGGCCGCCGAAACGCTCCACCGTCGCGCCGTGCAGGCGCTGGGCGAGCACGGCCTCGGCCAGCGCGAAATCCTCGGGGTAGGTGACCTTGAAGTTGTGCGCCCCGCCGGCGACCAGGCGCGGGCGCAGGCCCATCGCCTCCATGGCGCTGGCCTCGTCCGTCACCGCCGGGCCCACCTGTTCCAGCGCCGCGCGCAGGGCGCCGAGCCGAAACATCTGCGGCGTCTGCGCGAGCCACTTGTCGCTGCGGTCCACGGTGGCCGCGACCCGCACGCCGCCCGGGCCGTCGGTGGCCGACTTGAGCGTGTCGGCGACCTTGTGGGCGAGCAGGCCGCCCACGCCGTCGCCCAGGCACGCGTCGATCAGCGCATCCACCTCGGCGGTGGTCACCAGGCAGCGCGCCGCATCGTGCACCAGCACCCAGTCCCGATCGGCCGCACCGCGCTCGCGCAACACGCGCAGGCCGCCCAGCACCGTGTCGGCGCGCGTCGCGCCGCCGCAGGGCGCGGTGAACCATGCAGGATGCGGGTGGCGCGCAAGGAACTCGTCCCCTGGGGCCACGGCGACCAGCGTGCCCGCCAGCCGCACCACCCCGGCCAGCGCCGCCAGCGTGTGCAGCACCAGTGGCTGG
>NZ_ALEE01000700.1 GCF_000282995.1 Melaminivora alkalimesophila | reverse complement strand
CCAGTGGCTGGCCGGCAACCGGCCGGTACTGCTTGGGCAGCGGGTCGGCCGCTCCCGCCGCGCTGGCGCGGGAACCCGTGCCGGCGCAAGGCACCAGCGCCCACAGACGCGGGCCGGCTGCGCGGAGCACGGCCGGCGGGCCCGACAAAGAGTTCACGGAGCGCGCGTCGGTCATGGGCGGCATTCTAGAATCGCCTTTTGCCGCCCGGGCGGTCTGCGCGCCTCCCCCTCCTTGCCGCGCCCCGCCGCCCCATCCGCATGCAGCTTCCCAGACTCTCCCCCGGAAAACGCTTTTCCCTGCCGCGCCCCGTCGGCAGCGCCGACGCCCTGCTGCTCGCCCGCCTGGCGGCGCGCGAGGCCGGCGAGCGGCGCACCACCGCCATCGTCACAGCCGATGCCACCGACGCGCGCCGCCTGCTCGACGAGCTGGCCTTCTTCGCGCCCGAGCTGCGCTGCGCGCTGTTTCCCGACTGGGAAACCCTGCCCTACGACAGCTTCTCGCCCCACCAGGACCTGATCAGCGAGCGCCTGGCGACGCTGTGGCGTATCTCGCAGGGCGAGGTGGACGTGGTGCTGGTGCCGGCCACCACGGCCCTGTACCGCCTGGCGCCGCAGTCCTTCCTCGCGGCCTACACCTTCCATTTCCAGACCGGCCAGAAGCTCGACGAGGCGCGGCTGCGCGCGCAGCTGGCGCTGGCCGGTTACCAGCACGTCTCGCAGGTCGTCAGCCACGGCGAATACGCCGTGCGCGGCGGCCTGATCGACCTCTACCCCATGGGCGCGCCCATGCCCTACCGGGTGGACCTGTTCGACGACGAGATCGACTCCATCCGCACCTTCGACCCGGACAACCAGCGCAGCCTGTACCCGGTGTCCGAGGTGCGCCTCCTGCCGGGCCGTGAATTCCCCATGGACGACGAGGCGCGCGCGCGCTTTCGCCGGCGCTGGCGTGAGCTGCTGGAGGGGGATCCCACGCGCAGCCGCATCTACAAGGACATGGGCAACGGCGTCGCCACCGCCGGCATCGAGTACTACCTGCCGCTGTTCTTCGAGGACACGGCCACGGTCTTCGACTACCTGGGCGCCGAGGCCACGCTGGTGCTGCACGGTGACCTGGAGGCCGCCTTCCAGCGTTTCTGGCAGGACACGCGCGACCGCTATCGCCTGATCCAGGGTGATCCCGATCATCCTGCGCTGCCGCCCGAGGCGCTGTTCCTCACGGCCGAGCAGTTCTATGCCCAGGCCAAGCCCCATGCCCAGCTGGCGCTGCGCCCCGGGGCGGACGAATCGGCGGACAAGGGCGTGCCTGAATTCCAGCCACTGCCCGACCTGTCGGTCGCCCGCGCCGCCGAGGATCCGCTCACGCGCCTGCAGGCGCACCTGCGCACAGATGCGCGGCGCACCCTGCTGCTTGCGGAGAGCGCCGGGCGGCGCGAGAGCCTGCTGGATTTCCTGCGCGCCTCGCAGATCCACCCTCCGGCCTTCGATTCACTCGCCGACTTCGAGGCCGAGCCGGCCGAGCGCGTGGGCATCGCCGTCGGCGCCCTCGCCCAGGGCTTCGCCTGGTCGGGCGGCGGCATCGACTTCGTCACCGAGACCGAGCTGTTTGCCGCCAGCGGCAGCACACGCCGGCGCCGCAGGCAGGAGCAGGCGAGCGACGTCGAGGCGCTGATCAAGGACCTGTCGGAACTCAAGGTGGGCGACCCGGTGGTGCACGCCCAGCACGGCATCGGTCGCTACCGCGGGCTGGTCCACATGGATGTGGGCCAGAAAAACCCCGATGGCACGCCGGCCCTGCAGGAATTCCTGCACCTGGAATACGCCGATGCGGCAGTGCTCTACGTGCCGGTGAGCCAGCTGCAGCTGATCGGCCGCTACACCGGCATCTCGGCCGATGAAGCGCCGCTGCACAAACTCGGCAGCAGCCAGTGGGAGCGCGCCAAGCGCAAGGCCGCCGAGCAGGTGCGCGACACCGCCGCCGAGCTGCTGAACATCTACGCGCGCCGCGCCGCGCGCCAGGGCCACGCCTTCCGCTTTCCGGCCCAGGACTACGAGCAATTCGCCAGCGACTTCGGCTTCGAGGAGACGGCCGACCAGAAGGCCGCCATCCACGCCGTGGTGCAGGACATGATCAGCCCGCAGCCCATGGACCGGCTGGTCTGCGGCGACGTGGGCTTCGGCAAGACCGAGGTCGCCCTGCGCGCTGCCTTCGTGGCGGTGTCGGGCGGCCGGCAGGTGGCGCTGCTGGCGCCGACCACACTGCTGGCCGAGCAGCACTACCGCACGCTGGTGGATCGCTTCTCCAAGTGGCCGGTGAGGGTGGCGGAGGTCTCGCGCTTCCGCTCGGGCAAGGAAGTGGCGGCCGCCCTGCAGGGCATCGCCGACGGCACGGTCGACATCGTGGTCGGCACGCACAAGCTGCTCTCCGAATCGACCAAATTCAGGAACCTGGGCCTGCTGATCATCGACGAGGAGCACCGCTTCGGCGTACGCCACAAGGAGGCGATGAAGCAGCTGCGCGCCGAGGTGGACGTGCTGACGCTCACCGCCACCCCCATCCCGCGCACCATGGGCATGGCGCTGGAGGGGCTGCGCGACCTGTCGGTGATCGCTACCGCGCCCGAGCGGCGGCTGGCGATCAAGACCTTCGTGCGAAGCGAGAGCAACGGCGTGATCCGCGAGGCGGTGCTGCGCGAGCTCAAGCGCGGCGGCCAGGTCTATTTCCTGCACAACGAGGTCGAAACCATCGAGAACCGCCGCCAGGCGCTGGAGCAGATCCTGCCCGAGGCGCGCATCGCCATCGCCCATGGCCAGATGCCCGAGCGCGAGCTGGAGCGCGTGATGCGCGACTTCGTGGCGCAGCGCTTCAACGTGCTGCTGTGCTCGACCATCATCGAGACCGGCATCGACGTGCCCTCGGCCAACACCATCGTGATCGCCCGCGCCGACAAGTTTGGCCTCGCGCAGCTGCACCAGCTGCGCGGGCGCGTGGGCCGCAGCCACCACCAGGCCTACGCCTACCTGATGGTGCCGGACATCGAATCGCTGCCCAAGCAGGCGGCGCAGCGCCTGGACGCCATCCAGCAGATGGAGGAGCTGGGCAGCGGTTTCTACCTGGCCATGCACGACCTGGAAATCCGCGGCGCCGGCGAGGTGCTGGGCGAGAACCAGAGTGGCAACATGCTGGAAGTGGGTTTTCAGCTCTACAACGAGATGCTGGCCGAGGCCGTGAAGGCGCTGAAGGCCGGCAAGGAGCCCGACCTGCTCGCGCCCATGCAGGCCGCCACCGACATCAACCTGCACGCCCCGGCCCTGCTGCCGGAAGACTACTGCGGCGACGTGCACCTGCGGCTGTCCTTCTACAAAAAGCTCGCCACCGCCAAGACCGGCGAGCAGATCGACGCGCTGCTGGAAGAGCTGGTGGACCGCTTCGGCAAGCTGCCGCCCCAGGCGCAGACGCTGATCGACGTGCACCGCCTGCGGTGCTTAAGCCAGGCCTACGGCGTGGTCAAGGTCGATGCGGCGCCCGGCGTCATCACCATCACCTTCAAGCCGCAGCCGCCGGTGGATCCGATGGCGATCATCCAGTTGATCCAGAAGAACAAGCACATCAAGCTGGCGGGCAACGAGAAGCTGCGCATCGAGCGCGCGCTGCCTGACGCATCGGCGCGCGCCCAGCTGGTGCGCGACGTGCTGCGCAGCCTGGGGCGCCCGCTCACCGAAGCGGTGCCTGCCTGACGCCGGAGGTGAGCCGCCGCATGTTCCTCGAAGCCGCCCTCGCTCTCCTGGCCCTGGCCCTCGCACTCGTGGCGCGGCCGTGGCGCATGCTCGCCAGCCAGAAGCCGCTGGTGCACGAAGAGCATGGAGCGCCCGCGGCCCTGTGGACGCCGCTGCTGGCGACGCTCGCCATCCTGCCCTGGGCCTGGGCGCTGCCGACGCTGCACCGGATGCCGCTGCAGCTGCAGTGGTCGGGCGCCTGCCTGGTGCTGCTGATGCTCGGCTGGCCGCTGGCGGTGCCGACGCTGCTGCTGGTCGGCGTGATCGCCACGCTGGTCTCGCCAGGCCTGTCGTGGCCCGAGGCACTGGGCCTGGCGGTCTGGTCCGGCGTGGTGCCCGCCACGCTCGCCATGCTGCTGGGCGTGCTGGTGCGCCGCCTGATGGGCGAGCGCAGCTTCGGCGGCGCGCGCGTGTTCATCTATGTGCTCGGCCGCGGGTTCCTGGGCACGGCGGTGTGCATGTTCGCCGCCGGCACACTGGCACAGTGGACCGGCCATGTGCTGCCCGGCGTGGGCGAGGGCCTGTCGCTGGTCGCGCGCTGGCTGATGGCCTGGGGCGATGCCTTCGTGACCGGCATGCTCAGTGCCGTCTTCGTCGCCTTCAAGCCGCAATGGCTGGCAACCTGGTCCGACCGTATCTACCTGCCCCGCCCCTGAACCCGCGCCGCGGAACAGTCCTCTTTTTGCCTTCCTTTCTCGCCATGCCAACCACCGTTTCCGAATTTGCCCCCGGCCTCGCCATCCAAGGCATCACGCCGCCGCTGAAGCTTGCGGATTACCGCCTCATCGCCTTCGACATGGACTCGACCCTCATCAGCATCGAGTGTGTCGACGAGATCGCCGACGCCGCCGGCAAGAAGGCCGAGGTCGCTGCCATCACCGAAGCCGCCATGCAGGGCGTGATCAGCGACTACAAGGAAAGCCTGCGCCAGCGCGTTGCGCTGCTCCGGGGCGTGGAGGTCGAGCATCTGGAGCGCGTGTACCGCGAGCGGCTGCGCTTCACCTCCGGCGCCAGGGAGCTGATCGACGCCGCCCACGCCGCCGGGCTGGCGACGCTGCTGGTCTCGGGCGGTTTCACTTTTTTCTCCGACCGCGTGAAGGAGCATCTGGGCATCCAGTTCGCCCGCGCCAACGTCCTGGAGGTGGAGGACGGCCGGCTGACGGGGCGCATGGTCGACCAGCCCTGGGGCGACATCTGTGACGGCGCCGAGAAGCGCCGCACGCTGCTGGAGCTGGCCTCGCTCATGGGCATCGAACCGCGCCAGACCATCGCCGTCGGCGACGGCGCGAACGACCTGCCAATGATGGGCGCGGCGGGGTTGTCGGTGGCCTACCACGCCAAGCCGGCCGTGCGCGCCCAGGCCCAGGTCGCGATCAACTCGGGAGGCCTCGACCGGCTGCTGGAAGTGCTCCACTGACCGACCAGGGCGGCGGAGCCATGCCGGATAAGGATCCGCTTTCATATATACATATGAAAATAAAGAAGAGCGGAAAGCCGCTGGCAGGGCTTACACTGGAGACTGGCAGTTACCCTCTTGTGCAAAGAGATTGCCTCTGCTAGTGCAACTCAGAAAAAGGAACCGCTTTCCATGTTGAAGAAGACCCTCACGGCCGTCGCGCTGGCCGCCGCCGCATTCAGTGTCCATGCCGCCGACGTGCTCAAGGTGGCAGCCACGGCCGTCCCGCACGCCGAGATCCTGAATTTCGTCAAGCCCCAGCTCAAGGCCCAGGGGATCGAGCTGCAGGTGCGCGAATTCAGCGACTATGTGCAGCCCAACGCCGCCGTGCAGGACAAGCAGCTCGACGCCAACTTCTTCCAGCACCAGCCCTACCTGGACAGTTACAACCGCGACCGCAAGAGCGATCTGGTCATGGTGCCGAACGGCAAGGTGCACGTCGAGCCCTTCGGCGCCTACTCCAGCAAGATCAAGGACGTGAAGGAGCTCAAGGACGGCGCCACCATCGCCATCCCCAACGACCCCTCCAACGGCGGGCGCGCGCTGATCCTGCTGGCCCAGCAGGGCCTGATCGAGCTCAAGGACGCCAAGAGCCTGACGCCCACGCCGCTGGACATCGCCAAGAACCCGAAGAAGCTCAAGTTCAAGGAGCTGGAGGCGCCCCTGCTGCCGCGCGCCCTGGCCGATGTGGACCTGGCGCTGATCAACACCAACTACGCCATCGAGGCCAAGCTCAACCCGACCAAGGACGCGCTGTTCATCGAGGGCGCCGACTCGCCCTACACGAACATCGTGGCGGCCCGCGCCGACCGCGCGTCCGACGCGAACATCGCCAAGCTGGTCAACGCGCTGCGCACGCCCGAGGTGAAACAGTTCATCCAGGACAAGTACAAGGGCGCCGTGGTGCCTGCGTTCTGATTCGCGCTGCACCACCGCAACGAGAAGAAGCGCTGCCACCGGGCAGCGCTTTTTTCATGGCGACCGGCGCGCCCCCCTTCAGGCGCCCTGCCAGACCCACCAGGCGAGCGCGAACATCAGCACGCCGGTCAGGCCATCCATCACCTGCCACGCGCGCGGGTTGGCAAAGACGCCGCGCAGCCGGCGCCCTGCAAAAGCCAGCACCAGAAACCAGGCCAGGCTCGCCGACGCCGCGCCCAGCACGAACACCGCCTTCAGCCAACCCTCCTGCCGCGCCCCGATGGAGCCGATCAGCACCACCGTGTCGAGGTAGACGTGCGGATTGAACAGGGTGATCACCGCCAGGCCGCTGACCACGCCCAGCAACCCGCGCGCGACGCGCTCGCCGCCCGCGGCCGCGGGAACCACCGGCGGCACGAACAGCGCCCGGTGCCAGGCGAACAGGCCATAGGCAAGAAGGAACAGCGCCCCACCCCACTGCAGCCACTGCGCCAGGGCCGGCGAGCTGCCAAGCAGCTGCGCCATGCCGGCCACGCCCACCCCGACCAGCAAGGCATCGCTCGCCACGCACCACGCCACGCAGGCACGCACGTGCTCGCCCTGCACCGCCTGGCGCAGGACATAGAGGTTCTGGGCACCGATGGTGGCGACCAGCGAAAAGCACACGGTGAAACCCGCGATCCAGGAGGAGGAAGCAGCAGAAGAAGCGAACATGGGCGCGATCGTAGGCGGCTCCGAGGTTCAAGTACACTTCAATTTACTGAATCACATTAAGGATTGCTTATGATGGACTACGCCGGGCTCGAGGCGCTGGCGGCGGTGTTGCGCGAGGGCAGTTTCGAGCGTGCCGCGCGGCGGTTGCACGTCACGCCTTCGGCCGTCTCCCAGCGCATCAAGCAGCTGGAAGAGCGCGCCGGGCAGGTGCTGGTGCTGCGGGGTACGCCTTGCACCGGCACCGAGGCCGGCCGGCGCCTGTGCCTGCACCTGGAGCAGGTGCGGCTGCTGGAAAACGAACTGCGCCGCAGCCACCCCGACCTGCTGGCGGGCGGCCACGCGCCGGCCCCCACGCTCAAGCTGGCCGTCAACGCCGATTCGCTGTCCACCTGGTTCATGGACGCGATGGCGGCTTTCACCGCAGGTGGCAACGAGCTGCTGGACCTGCGCATCGACGACCAGGCCCACACCGGCGAGCGGCTGCGCGACGGCGAGGTG
>NZ_ALEE01000699.1 GCF_000282995.1 Melaminivora alkalimesophila | reverse complement strand
CGACGGCGAGGTGATCGCCGCCGTCACCGCCATCGGCACGGCCATTGCCGGCTGCAACACCTGGCCGCTGGGCACCATGCGCTACGTGGCGGCCGCCAGCCCGGCATTCGTCGCCCGGCATTTCTCCGAGGGCGTCACCGCCGCCGCCCTGGCGAAGGCGCCCATGATGATCTACGACCGCAAGGACCGGCTCCAGGAGCAGTGGCTGCAGGCCCAGGGGCTGTCGCCGCGCCTGCAGGCGCCGCGGCACTTCCTGCCGTCGAATTTCGGTTACGTGCGCGCCTGCGAAGTCGGCATGGGCTGGGGCATGCACCCTACCGCCCTCATCGCTGCCCAGCTGGCGAGCGGCGCGCTGGTGGAACTGGTGCCACAGGCCTGGCTGGATGTGCCGCTGTTCTGGGCCCACCCGCGCAGCGCCCAGGCATCGCTCGCGCGGCTCACGGAATGCGTGATGGCGGCGGCGCGCCGCTGCCTGGCGCCGCCCTGAGCGCCCCGATCAGGCAGGCGCCGGCAGCCCGGGCAGGAAGCGCAGCTCCTGCACCGCCTGCGCGGTCTCGCCCCGCGGGGGCACCAGGTCCGCCAATGTGACGGCGTCGAGCTCCGCCAGATAGGCCTGCGTGGCGCGCGTCAGCAGGCCCTTGAGGCTGCAGTGCGAACTCATGCGACAGGTGTTGGAGTGCTCGCTGAAGCACTCCACCATGTCGAAGTCGGTCTCGGTCTCGCGCACCACCGCGCCGATGTTGATCTCGGCGGCCGGGCGCATCAGCCGCATCCCGCCACCGCGCCCGCGCATGGTGTCGAGCAACCCCTTGGCGGCCAGCTGCTGCACGATCTTCGTCAGGTGGCTGCGCGAGATGTTGTGCGCCTGGGCGATCTCGGTGATGGTGACGGGGCGCTCGCGTCCATCGCAGGCGGCGCAGTACATCAGCACGCGCAAGGTGTAGTCAGTCCATTGAGTGAGTCGCATGGAAGGCCTCGCGGGACAAAAGATTCATTACAAATGAATTTTAATGCCTTAAAATATTCACGTACTTTGCACTTTTCAAGGACACCCGACATGAACGCCATCGCCGAGGCCCCCGCCACCTCCATCGACCCCCAGCAGTCCATCGGTCAGATCGCGGTCGAGCTGCCCGGCGCGACCGCGGTATTCCGGCGTCTGCGGCTGGATTTCTGCTGCGGCGGCCACCTGAGCCTGCGCGATGCGGCGGCCGGGCGGGGCCTCGACCTGCAGGCCGTGGTCGATGAGCTGTCGGCGCTGCAGCGGCCCGGCACGGCGCCCGAAACGCCCACGCCCAGTGCGCTGATCGAGCACATCATCGCACGCTACCACAATGTCCACCGCGAGCAGTTGCCCGAGCTGATCCGCATGGCGCGCCGCGTCGAGGCGGTGCACCAGGGCAAGCCGCACGTGCCGGCGGGGCTGGCCGATGCGCTCGAAGCCATGCAACACGAGCTGGTCTCGCACATGCACAAGGAAGAGGCGATTCTCTTTCCGATGCTGGCACGCGGCGGCAACAGCTTCGTGGTCCAGCCCATCAGCGTGATGCGCTCGGAACACGACGACCACGGCGAGACCCTGGAGGCGCTGGCGCGCCTCACCGACGACATGGTGCCGCCCCGGGGCGCCTGCAACACCTGGCGCGCGCTCTACACCGGTCTTGCCCAGCTGCGCGAAGACCTGATCCAGCACATCCACCTGGAGAACAACGTGCTCTTTCCGCAGTTCGAGCCGAACGCATGAGCGAGACCGCGTCCCCCGCCCGGCTGCACCAGCCCGACGCCGACAGCATCCACCGG
>NZ_ALEE01000698.1 GCF_000282995.1 Melaminivora alkalimesophila | reverse complement strand
CAGCATCCACCGGCTGGTGCACGACTTCTATGCGGACGTCCGCGCCGACCCGGTGCTGGCCCCCGTATTCGACGCCGCCATCGGCGACCACTGGGAAAGCCACCTGGGCCGGATGGTGGATTTCTGGAGCACCGTTGCCCTCGGCACCCACAGCTTCCGCGGCAACGTCTTCGCCAAGCACATGGCGCTCGACGGCGTGACGCCGGCGCACTTCACCGCCTGGACGCGCCTGTGGGCCGAGCACACCCATGCCCTGTTCGAGCCGGGCGTGGCGCGCGAGCTGCAGGCGGTGGCCCTGGGCATTGCGCGCAACCTGTTCCGTGGCTACTTCGGCCACTGGCCGATGGGTGAAATCGCGCAGGCGGCGCAATGAAAACGCCGCCCGCTCAGCCCCCCACCCCGCCGTAGCGGAAGCTCGCGCCGGTGAGCGCAAAGCCCACCGCCAGGAGCGTCACCGCGACCACGTGCCAGGCCATCAACGGCAGCGTCCGGACGCTCAGGCCCGGAATGACGCGCAGGCGTGCATGGGCCGCCACCAGCACGGTGAGCGCCAGCAGGACCAGCTTCATGGCGACGGCGCGCTCCAGCGGCTCGTCCGGCTGAAACCACCGCCCCCAGTCGGGCACGAGCTGCAAGGCCAGCCACAGGCCGGTCGCCACCTGGATCGCCAGCGCCGGCATGCCGACGTGCTCGTACCCCTGCTCGAACTCCAGCAGCACCTCGGGCGAGCGCGCACGCAGGGCGCGTGGCAGCACGCTCAGCGCCAGCACCAGGTGCCCCCCTGTCCAGACGGTGGCGGCCAGCAGGTGCAGGGCGAAGACGTAGGGATACATGGTCTCAGTAGTGCGGAGGCAGCTCGTCGCGCGGCCCGGCCGGCGCGCCCGCCCCTTCTCCCGGCCCGGGCATCTGGCGCCGCAGTTCGAGGAGTTCCTGTTCGAGCCGCTCGATGCGCTGCTGCTGGCGATAGACCAGCAGGTTCAACTCGTCCAGCAGGTCCTCCGCATAGGCTGCCTTGACCTCCAGCGCCTGCAGGCGCTCCTCGTCGGCACTCACGACGGCACTGCCTCCGTCTCCAGCGCCCGGCCCATGCGCACCACGCCCTCGCGGATGCGCTCGGCATCGGCCGTCGCAAACGACAGGCGCAAGGTGGCGTGGTCGGGATCGGCGCAGAAGAACGGCGTTCCGGGCACGAAGGCCACCCCCTGGTCGATCGCGCGGCGCGCCAGCTCGCGCCCGTCGGCGATGCGCCCGCCGGCGCCGGTCAGCCGCGCCCAGATGAACAGGCCGCCGCGCGGCGCCACGAAATCCACGCCCTCGCCCAGCTCCCGGCGCAGCGCCTCGCCCATCGCCTGGGCGCGGCCCGCATAGACCTCTCGAACACGCGCGAGCGTCGCCGGCATCCGCCCGGCCCGCAGGTACTGCGCGGCAGTCGCCTGCGCGAAGGTGCTGGTGTGGGCATCGGAAAATTGCTTGCACATCGTCGCGCGCGCCAGCAGTTCGGCCGGCGCAACCATCCAGCCGATGCGCAGGCCGGGCGCCAGCACCTTGGACAGCGAACCGCAGTGCACGAGCAGTTCGCGGCTGCCCGGCACCTCGTGCGACAGCGCCAGCAGGCTGGGCGGAGGTGCCTCGCCAAAATACAGGTCGCCATAGGGATCGTCCTCGACCAGCACGACCTGGTGCTTCACCGCCAGCTCCAGCACGCGGCGGCGGCGCTCCAGGCTGAGCGTCGCGCCGCTCGGATTGCCGAAGGTCGGGATCAGGTACACGAGCTTCGGGCGGTGTTCCTCGATCAGGCGCTCCAGTGCATCCACCCGCACGCCGTCGGCATCGATCGGCGCGCTCACCAGCTGCGCGCCATACAGGCGAAAGCACTGGATGGTGGCCAGGAAGGTCGGCCCCTCGACGATCACCTTGTCGCCCGGGTCGATCAGCGTCTTGCCGAGCAGGTCCAGCGCCTGCTGGCTGCCGGTGGTGACGATCAGCTGCTCCGGCGCGAGGTCGCGCACACTCTTGCCCGCCATGAAGGCCGCGAGCTGCTCGCGCAGGGGCTGGTAGCCTTCCGTCGCACCATACTGCAGGGCCGCGCCCGGCTCCTCGCGCAGCGCCGCCTCGCTCGCCGTCCGCAGCCCCTCCACGTCGAACATGGCGCTGTCGGGGAAGCCGCCCGCAAAGCTGATGATGCCGGGCTTGCCCAGCAGCTTGAAGAGCTCACGGATGGCGGAAGTCTCGACCTGGTTCAGGCGGTCGGCAAAGGTGATGGGCATGGGGTCAGGGCTCCTCGGAAGGTCGGACGAAAGTGTAGCGGCGCCCATTGTCGCCAATCGCCACACAGGATTCCTGCGTGCACGCACAATCGCGGGCCATGAAAGACCGCGACATCCGGCCCTTCTTCGAGACCCTCCGGGCCGCCAACCCGCACCCTACCACCGAGCTGGAATACACCACCACCTTCGAACTGCTCGCCGCCGTGCTGCTGTCGGCGCAGGCGACCGACGTGGGCGTGAACCGCGCGACGCGGCGCCTGTTCCCGGTGGCCAACACGCCACAGGCGCTGCTGGACCTGGGCCTCGAGGCGTTGGAGGGCTACCTCGGCAGCATCAACCTGTACCGCACCAAGGCGCGCCACCTGCTCGCCACCTGCCGCATCCTGCTCGACGAGCATGGCGGCGAGGTGCCGCGCACGCGCGAGGCGCTGGAGGCCCTGCCGGGCGTCGGGCGCAAGACCGCCAACGTGGTGCTCAACACCGCCTTCGGGGAGGCCGCGATGGCGGTGGACACGCACATCCTGCGCGTCGCCAACCGCACGGGCCTGGCGCCGGGGGCGACGCCGCTGGCGGTGGAGCGCGGGCTGCTGGCGCGCGTGCCGCCCGAGTACCTGCTGGATGCGCACCACTGGCTGCTTCTGCTCGGGCGCTATACCTGCCAGGCGCGGCTGCCGCGCTGCTGGGAGTGCCCGGTCGCGAAGTGGTGCGGCTACCAGCCCAAGACGCCGGCGCCGCGCCGCGCCTGACGCCCGCGGCGCCTCCGCGCGCAGGTGATGCGCTCGCCGCGGCCGCGTTCCTCAGAGCCGGTTGGACACGCCCGCACCCTCGAAACTCGCCATCTCGCGCAGGATGGCGCAGGCCGAGACCAGCAGCGGCCAGGCAAGCGCCGCGCCCGAGCCCTCGCCCAGCCGCAGCTCCAGGTCGAGCAGCGGTTCGGCGCCCAGCTCGGCGAGCATCCGCGCGTGGCCACGCTCGTGCGAGCGGTGCGCGAACACGCAGCGCTCCAGCACGGCCGGCGCCAGGCGGGACGCTACCAGCACCGCCGCGCTGGTGATGAAGCCATCGACCACGACCACGCGGCGCTCGCTCGCCGCCTGCAGCACGGCGCCGACCAAGGTGGCGATCTCCAGTCCGCCCAGCGCCGCCAGCGCCTCCAGCGGCGCGCGCGCCCCGGCATTCGCCGCCAGGGCCTCGCGCAGCACCACCACCTTGCGCGCCACCCCTGCGGCATCCAGGCCCGTACCCGGCCCGGCGCACTCCTCTACGTCCACGTCCGCCAGGCGCGCGAGCAACAGCGCCGCCGCGGAAGTGTTGCCGATCCCCATCTCGCCGAGCAGCAGCGCATTGCCCGGCAGCGCGCGCACCACCTCGCGGCCGTTGGCGATGGCGGTGGCGCACTGCTGCGCGGTCATGGCCGGGCCATGGCTCGCGTCCTGCGTGCCGGCCGCGACCTTGCGCACCACCAGCCCGGGGTACGGCGGAAAGTCATAGCGCACGCCGCAATCGACCACCGTCAGGCCCAGGCCGTGCTGGCGCGCCAGCACGCTCACGGCCGCGCCGCCGGTGACGAAGTTGTGCACCATCTGCCAGGTCACATCGCTCGGGAAGGCCGAGACGCCGCGCGCCGCCAGCCCGTGGTCGGCGGCGCACACCAGCACCTGGGGCGCCTGCAGGACGGGCTGGTCGGTGCCCAGGATCAGGCCGATGCGCAGCGCCAGCCGCTCCAGGCGCCCGAGCGAACCCAGCGGCTTGGTCTTGCCGTCGAGCAATGCCTGCAGGCGCGCGGTCAGCAGGGCGTCGGCGATGGAAGGAATGTCGGGGAGGTTCATGCAAGTCCGTTCGTCATCAGGAAGTCGTTGCGGCCGTCGGGCCGAGCCGCCGGGGCCGGCTCACAGGCGCAGCACGCGCGTATCGAACCACTGGTCCACGCCCTGCGCCATGCGCTCGAAGGCGGCATCCAGCGTCTGCGCGCCGCCGCCGAACAGGGCCTGCAGCACGCTCGCATTCTCCGGCAGCCCGTGCAGGTACACCCCCAGCACGTTGCCCGCCGCGTTCTGCCACGCCAGTCCCGGGATCAGCTCGCGCGCCACGTCGCCCGCGGCGGCCATCGCCGGGTGCTGCGCCGTCTGGCCGTGGTGGATCTCGTAGCCCAGCACCTCCACCTGCGACAGCGCGCCCCACGCACCGCCGACCTCGCCGAAGCGCGCCCGCGTGCTGCGCACCGTCTTCTCGGCCTCGAAACTCGTGACCAGCGGCAGCAGGCCCAGACCGGGGCCGTTGCCGTCCACGCCCACGGTGTCGATCAGTGCCTCGCCCAGCATCTGCAGCCCACCGCACACGCCCAGCACCCGCCCGCCGGCCGCGGCGTGGCGCGCGATCGCGGAATCCAGTCCCTGGTCGCGCAGCCACCGCAGGTCGGCCGCCGTCGCCTTGGTGCCGGGCAGGATGATCCAATCGACCCCTTCCAGGTCCGCCGGGCTGCGCGCCCAGCCCTGGCGCACACCCTCTATGCTGCGCAGCGGCGCAAACTCGTCCAGGTTGCTCGCGCGCGGGTAGGCAACGATGGCGATGCGCGTGTGCACCTCGCCGCCTGTGGCACTCGGCCGCTCGTCGAAGACCCCGTCCTCCTCTGGCAATCCATGGCGCCACTGCATCGGGATGGTCGCCACCACCGGCACGCCCGTGTACTCCTGGAGCAGCTGCGGCGCGGGAGCCAGCAGCGCCGCATCACCGCGGAACTTGTTGAGCACGAAACCGGCGATCCGCGCACGCTCGTCCTCGGGCAGCAGCGCCCAGGTGCCATACAGGTGTGCGAAGGCGCCGCCGCGGTCGATGTCGGCCACCAGCAGGCAGCGCGCATCCGCATGGCGCGCCACCCGCATGTTCACCACGTCGCTGGCCGCGAGGTTGATCTCGGCCGGCGAGCCCGCCCCCTCGATCACCACCACGTCGTTTTCCGCGCGCAGCGCATCCAGCGCCTCGGCGATCTGCGGCCACACCCGCTCGCTGCGCCCGCGCCACGGCAGGGCCGACAGCTCGCGCTCCACCCGCCCCAGCAATACCACCTGGCTCTTCGTGTCGGCCTCGGGCTTGAGCAGCAGCGGATTCATGCGCACGTCGGGCACGGTGCGCGCGGCCAGCGCCTGGAAGTACTGGGCGCTGCCGATCTCGCCGTACTCGCCCCCTGGCGTTGCCACCACGCGGGCGTTGTTGCTCATGTTCTGCGCCTTGAAGGGCGCGACCTTCCATCCCTGGTTGGCGTACCAGCGGCACAGGGCGGTGGCCAGCCAGCTCTTGCCGGCGCCGCTGCTGGTGCCCAGCACCATGATGCAACGGGCGCTCATGCGGCGGCTCCCGGGCGGACGGTGGCGGATTCGCAAGTCATGCCCGATGGTAGCGCCGCAGGGCCTGTCCCAGCGCCTCCTGGGATGCCGGCGCAAGCACGCCGAGCCGCACATGCCCCGGCAGGCCGAAGGAGGCGCAATCGCGCAGCTTCACGCCCGCGGCGCGCAGCGCCTGCAGCAACGGCGCCATCTGCGCGCCGTGCGGCAGCCGCGCCGTGAAGAAATTCGCCAGGCTGCCGGGCACCACCTGCCAGCCGAAGTCCGCACACAGGGCTTCTTGCTGCGCCTTCCAGGCGCGCAGCACCGGCAGGCTCGCGCCCAGCCACGCCTGCGTCTCCGGCTGCACCCAGCTGTGCAGTAACGCCACCCCGTCCGCCCCCACCGGCCACGAAGGCGCCAGCGCGCGCAGTCGCTGCGCCACGCCTTCCTCCAACGCTTGCGGCGGGGCGATCGCATAGGCGGCGCGCACGCCCGTCAGGCCCAGCGCCTTGTTGGGCGAATAGAGGCTCCACGCGCGCCCCTGCAGGCGGCGCGGCGCCCC
>NZ_ALEE01000697.1 GCF_000282995.1 Melaminivora alkalimesophila | reverse complement strand
CACCCGCCACGCCGCGCCCGCCGCGCCCCAGCCGTCGATGGCCGGATCCACCCCGCCCAGCGGACTGGCCGGCTCGCAGGCCCAGTGCAACCCCGCCCATCCATCATCGCCCCCTTGCGCGCTGCACGGCTCCAACCCCCACAGCCCGGCGGCGCGCGCATAGTCGCCATAGCCATGCGCCGGCAGGAAGGCCCGGCGCAACCCGCAGTGGGCCGCAAGCGCGCTGATGCGGTGGATGAATTCGCTGGCGCTGGCGGCGAGCACGATGCGCTCCGGCGCCACCCCATGGAAGGCTGCCAGCGCGGCGGTCAGCGCGCTGTAGGCCGGATCGGGGTAGCGGGCGCGGTCGGCCTGCGCCAGCGCCTGCAGCGCCAGCGGACACGGCCCGCACGCGTTGGCGTTGGTCGAGAAGTCGTGCTCCGGCACGCCCAGCGCGTCCGGCCCGCCATGCAGCGGCGCGCTCATCGCCACCACTCCAGCGCCCCTCCGGCCAGCAGCGCGGCGCATGCCGCCGCACCCAACGTGCGCACCGCCCTGCGCGCAAGCGCAACCGCCTCCGGCACGTGGGCCGCCTGCGGCGCGCCACCGCGAGGATTCAACACATAGACGCCGGGCTTGCCCAGTCGCACGCCCAGCAGCTGCGCCATGGCCCCCATGGGCCAACCGCCATTGGGCGAAGGCGTGCTGCGCGCGTCCCGCAGCAACTCCCGGCCCGAAACCTGGCGCGCCCCACCAAGCAACAGCAGCACCGCCGTCAACCGCGCCGGCAGCCAGCTCAGCACATCGTCGGCCCGCGCCGCCCAGCGCCCCGCCCAGCGCCAATGGCGCCGCGCCGCACCCTGGCCGCGCCAGCCCGGGTAGCCCCACATCGCGTCTGCCGTGTTGGCGAAACGGTAGAGCGCCGCCCCGGGCAGGCCCAGCAGGGCGAACCACAGCAGCGGCGCGACCACCGAGTCGCACAGGTTCTCCGCCAGCGTCTCGATCGCGCTCTCGCGCACCTGGGCGGCGTCCAGCGCCGCCGTATCGCGGCTCACGAGCCAGGACAGGCGCTCGCGGCCGGCGGCCAGCGACCGCGCCAGCGCCTCCTGCACCGCCAGCACTTCGTCGCGCAACATGCGCCAGGCAAGCAGCGGCTTGAGCAGCAGCCCGAGCGCCAGCGCCGCCGTCCAGGCCGGCAATGACCGCAGCAACACGGCCTGCAGCCAGGCTGCCAGCAGGCAGACCCCTGCAGCGAGGCCACACCACGCCAGGGCGGCCAGCACGAAGCTGCGCGGGTCGTGCTCGCGTTCCTCGTCCGGAGCGATGCGCTGGCCGAAGAACGCAAGCGCCCGCCCCATCCATGCGACCGGGTGCCAGCCGACCGGCGGCTCGCCCCAGAGCGCATCCACGGCAAGCGCCACGACCACCGCCCCGGCCGCGATCGCGCCGCCGGCGACCCAGTGCATTCCGAGGGTCCACGTCTCCATCCTGCAAGCCTAACCGCTGCGGCCCGCCTCGCACCCGAACACCTGTGGCGGGGCCACAAACACTGCTACAATTGCGGGCTTCGGAGAGGTGGATGAGCGGTTTAAGTCGCACGCCTGGAAAGCGTGTGTAGGTTAATAGCCTACCGTGGGTTCGAATCCCACCCTCTCCGCCAGAACGCAACCCCAAGTGATGGATTCACTTGGGGTTTTTCGTTCATGGCGCGGCGGCCGGCCGCTCCCTCGCGCCACCGACCGGCGCCACCCGCAGCGCCGGACTGCACGGCGCCTGGTACAGCGCCTGCCAGCTGGCCTCGTCCCGCCCCTCCAGTGCCAGCAGCGCGCGCTTGCGCTGCACGCCGCCCCCATAGCCGGTGAGCGTCCCGTTGCTGCCGATCACGCGGTGGCAGGGCACGATGATCGAGACCTTGTTGTTGCCGTTGGCCGCGGCCACGGCCCGCATGGCGGTCGGCCGGCCGATGGCACGCGACTGCTCGGCGTAGCTGCGCGTCTCGCCCCAGGGAATGTCCAGCAGGGCCTGCCAGACGCTGCGCTGGAACGGCGTGCCGACGAGGTCCAGCGGAACGCAGAACTGGCGCCGGCGGCCGGCGAAGTATTCGTCCAGCTCGCGCGCAGCCTGTGCAAGGATCGGGCTGCTGCCGGCCACCGCCGGGCCGCCGCGCGCGGCCTCGACCTGGGCCAGTTCGCGCTCCACGCCCCCCTGGCCGACGAATTCCAGCAGGCACAGCCCCTCTGGCGAGGCCACGGCAAGCATGTCGCCCAGGGGCGTGGGAATGTGGGTCGATACCAGCGACATGAACGGGCCTCCTCGTGCGTCAGGATGCCCATTGTGCCGCCTGCCGCGGCTCCCGGCTTCAGTCCTCGATGCCGCGCTGCGCCGGAACGCCGGCCTGGAAGGCGTGCTTGATGAGTTTCATCTCCGTCACCGTGTCGGCAATGTCGATGATCTCCTGCGGGCAGCGCCGCCCCGTCAGGCAGACGTGCACGTCCTTCGGGCGGCGCGCCAGGGTGTCGAGCACATCCTGCAGCGGCAGCCAGCCGTAGATCAGCGGATAGGTGACCTCATCGAGCACCACCAGGAAGTACTCCCCCGACAGGATGGCGGCGCTCGCCCTGGTCCAGCCCTCGCGCGCCAGCTGCGCGGAATGCTCCAGGTCGCGGCTCTTCCAGGAAAAACCATCCCCCAGCCCTTCTACCGGCAAGCCCACCTGGTCGGCCAGGCGGTGTTCGCCAAAACGCGCGCTCGGCACCTTCATGAACTGAAAGACCTTGACCTGCTTGCCGCGCCCCAGGGCGCGGAACGCCAGGCCGAAGGCCGCCGTGCTCTTGCCCTTGCCGTCGCCGGTGTTGACGATCACCAGGCCGCGGCGCTCCCCCTCGGGCTTCTCGTAGGGTTTCTCGCTCGGTGGGGTTTCGATCTGCATGACACGCCTCCTTTGCTGTCTGTCAACTCGGGTTTCTCAAAAACTCAGACGCGCGGCAGCGCCATCCAGATGCCATCGATCTGGCGGACCTGGATGCGCTGCTCGAACACCTGCTCCAGCGCCGCATGGGTGGCGGCATCGCCGCAGGCCCCATGGTGCAGCACGCGCCCGCCGGCCATGACCAGCAGGTCGTCGGCCTGCAGCGCAATGGAAATCTCGTGCAGCACGCTGACCACGGTGCCACCCTGCCCGACCAGCCCGCGCACGGTGCGCAGCCAGTCCGTCTGGTGCGGCGGATCGAGGTTCGCCAGCGGCTCGTCCATCAGCATGACCGGCGCCTGCACCGCCAGCGCCCGCGCCAGCAGCACGCGCTGGCGCTCGCCGCCGGACAGCTGCGCGAGCGGCCGCGCGCGCCACTGCCAGGCCTGGGTGGTCCGAAGCGCCGCCTGCACGGCGGCGTGGTCGGCATCGGACGGCGGCGCCATCCAGGCGCGGTGCGGCAGGCGCCCGAGCATCGCGATGTCGTAGGCGGGCAGTTCGTCGGCGGCGGCCTCGTTCTGGCCCAGCCAGGCCAGCCGGCGGGCCCGCTCGCGCGCCGGCAGGTCCTGCAGCGGCTGGCCCAGCAGCTCGACCGAGCCTTCCACCCGCGCCTGGCGCAGCAGGCCGGCAAGCGCCTTGAGCAACGTGGACTTGCCGGCCCCGTTCGGGCCGACCACGCTGGTCCAGCGCGCCGCGGGAAGATCCGCGTCGATGCCGTGCAGGATCGGCGTGCCCTGCACGCTGACGCGGAGCTGGCGCGCGCGCAGCGCCGGCGCGCTCACAGCCCGCCTCCGAGGCCCCGGCGGTGCATCAACCACAGCAGATAGCTGCCGCCCAGCGCGGCGGTCAGCACCCCCACCGGCAGTTCCTGCGGCGCGATCAGCCAACGCGCCAGGATGTCGGCCGCCAGCAGCAGCACTGCACCCATCAGGCTCGCCAGCCAGATCTGCCACTGGTGGGTGACGCGCGCCACCGAGCGCACCAGGTGCGGCGCCGCCAGTCCCACGAAGCCGATCAGCCCGGTGTGGGCCACGGCCGTGCCGGTGGCCAGTGCCAGCGCCGCGACCAGGCCGGCGCGCATCGGCACCAGCGGCAGCCCCAGGCTCGCCGCCGTCGCCTCGCCCAGCATCAGGCCGTCGAGCAGCCGCGACAAGGCCCAGCCGACCAGCGCGCAGGCCAGCCACAGCACGCCCATCAGCAGGCAGGCCTGCCAGCCGACGAAGGCCGAGCTGCCCATGGTGAAGACCTGCATGGCTTCCAGGATCTGCGGGTTGCCGACCTGGATCAGGTCGCGTGCCGCGCTCAACACCACCCCCACCACCACGCCCGCCAGCAACAGCCGCAACGTGTGCTGCACGCCGCGCGCCAGCACCAGCGTCAGCAGCACCGCGCCGGTGGCGCCGACG
Source organism: Melaminivora alkalimesophila (assembly GCF_000282995.1). Taxonomy (GTDB): domain Bacteria; phylum Pseudomonadota; class Gammaproteobacteria; order Burkholderiales; family Burkholderiaceae_C; genus Melaminivora; species Melaminivora alkalimesophila. The sequence continues at coordinate 1,349 of NZ_ALEE01000697.1, read as the reverse complement.
AAGGCCGCACCGGTCAGGCCCAGGCGCGCCCACCAGCCGGCGTTGCCCAGCGACACGCCCATCAGCGCGAGCGCCAGCGCGCCCCCCAGGGCCGCCCCGGAGGCGCTGCCCAGCAGGTAGGGATCGGCCAGCGGGTTGCGGAACAACCCCTGCGAGATGGCGCCCGCCAGCCCGAGCAGCGCCCCCGCCATCCAGGCGCCCAGCGTGCGCGGCAGGCGGATGTCCCAGACGATCTGGTGCGCCAGCGGGTCGTTACCCATCTGCAGCACACTCTCGAAGCCGGTGCTGCCCACGCTCGCGCCCACGAGCACCAGCAGCAGCGTCAGCGCCAGCAACCACAGCAGCAGCCACAGCGCAGCGCGGCGCTGGGCACTCGCGCCGACACTGCGCAGGTCGTTGGCGGGCAACACGGCGCTCATGGGGTAGCGAACTTCTCGCTCAGGCAGCGCGCCATGATGCGCGCCGCTTCCGCCATGCGCGGCCCCGGGCGCACGAGGATGTCGGATGGTTCGGGGCCGAAGACGCACAGGCGCCCGGCCTTGACGGCCGAGAGGTTCTGCCAGCCCGGGTAGAGGGCCAGCGGCTGGCCGTTGCGGTTGGACACCATGACCAGGTCGGGCTGCGCGCGCAGCACGTATTCCGGGCTCAGGCGCGGGAACGGCCCGAGCTCGGCCGGCACCACGTTGCGCACCCCCAGGCGCGCCAACGTCTCGCCGATGAAGGAGGGCTGGCCGGCGGCGTACGGGCCGCGGCTGACCTCGAAGTACACCCGCGCCCCCCGCGCCTGGGGCGGTAGCGACTGGGCCGCTGCCTGCACGGCGGCGTCGATCACGCGCCACAGGCGGTCCGCGCCCTGCTCCGGCGGCACGGCAAACAGCTCGCCGATGAGCCGCAGCACGCGGCGCACGTCGGCGTGCGTCTTGGGCTCGAGCGCCACCACCTTCAGGCCCAGCGCCTCCAGCCGGTCGCTCACGCGGCTGCTCACCGACAGCAGCACCACGTCGGGCCGGAGTGCCACGATGGCCTCGATGTTCGGGTCGATGCCGCCTCCCACCTTCGGCAGGCGCTGCACGGAGTCCGGCCAGTTGGAATAGCGGTCCACGCCGACCAGGCGAGCGCACTGCTCCATCTCGCACAGGCTTTCGGTGCTGGACGGCAGCAGGCTGACCACGCGCCGCGGCGGCTCGTCGAAGCGCAGTGTGCGACCGCGGTCGTCCGTGATCTGGATGGCGGCCGCCGCGGCCAGGCTGGCGCTGGCGAGCAGCAGGCCGGCCCAGGCGGCGCGCACGATGCGCAGGAAAAAGTCCTTCATGGGGCGCCCTCGTCCTTCAGTGTCAGCGGCAGGCCCG
>NZ_ALEE01000696.1 GCF_000282995.1 Melaminivora alkalimesophila | reverse complement strand
TGGCAGGCCCGCCGCCATCAGCGTCACGCGCCGGCAGGCAGCCGCCGCCTGCTGGTTGAGCAGGCCCAGGGCATCGACGAAGGCGCGCACCTCGCGTCCGAGCGGGACCACGCCCAGGCCGATCTCGTTGCCCACCAGCACCACCGGGCCGGGGCAATGTTCGAGCGCCTCGAAAAAACTGGCACTCTGGGTCGCCCAGGCGGATGCATCATGGAGAGCGTCGCCGGCGGGCCGCAGCGGCATCAGCCAATGCGTGAGCCACAAGGTCAGGCAATCCACGACCAGCAGCGTCTCGGGCCGGCTGCAGCGCAGCAGCGCCCCGGCGAGGTCGCGCGGCTCCTCCAGCAACTCCAGGCCCGGCACGCGGGCGGCGCGCTCGCGCTGGTGCCGCTCGATGCGCGCCTGCATCTCGGCGTCGTGCGCCTGAGCGGTCGCCACCAGCACCGCGCGGTGCGACGGCCGCGCCGCCAGCCACGCGCCGGCGAGCAGCTCGGCCCGGCGCGACTTGCCGCTTTTCTGGCCCCCCAGGATCAGCTCGCTGCGTGCTACCTGCATGTCATCCACCTCCCTGGTGGCCAGCCGCACCGAACAGCTGCGCCACCACCGCCGGCGCCGACGGGAACCAGGGCTGGAAGAAGCTGGCGCGGATGCTGCCGTGGCGGT
>NZ_ALEE01000695.1 GCF_000282995.1 Melaminivora alkalimesophila | reverse complement strand
CTGCCGTGGCGGTACACCGCCTCGCCGCCGTCGAGCGCGTCGCTGGAGCCCGGCCGCAGGGCGTGGCCGATGGGCGGCGCGCTGCAGTCGAGACTTGTGTAGTGAAAGCTGTGGCCGCGCAGCGCCGGCCCTTCGCTGGCCGGCTGCTGCAGGCGCAGCTCGCGCGGGCCCAGGCCGCGCAGCCGCCGGTGCACGACGGCATGGCCGGGAAGCAGGCCCCACATCGGGAACCGAGTGCCGTCCGCCAGGGTGACGGACTGCGCCAACGCACCCAAGGCCCCGCCTTCGGCCCAGATCGGACGGCCGAGCGCGACGTGTTCCTGCAGTTGGGCGCGCAGCGCCGCCTGGGCCGCCAGCGCGGGCGCGTGGCGTTCCGGCTGTCCCCCCGGCAGCCACAGGGCGTCACAGGTCGGCAGCGCCTCGCCACGCAGCGGCGCAAAGCATTGCAGCTGCGCGCCCAGGGCGCGCAAGGTGTCGAGGTTGGCGGCGTGGACCAGGCTGAAGGCCTCGTCGCGCGCCACCGCCACGCGCCAGCCGCCGAGCAGCTGCGGCACCGGCGCGGGCGCTGCCGGGGCGGGAAAATCCACGGCCCAGCGTTGCCAGCCCGCCAACCCCAGCCGTCCGAGCGGCGTCCCGGCCAGCGCGTCGGCCGCAGCATCGAGGCGCGCCAGGGCGTCCGGCAGTTCGCGCGCC
>NZ_ALEE01000694.1 GCF_000282995.1 Melaminivora alkalimesophila | reverse complement strand
GGCAGCCGCCACCCGCGGCAGCGCGCCCCACCAGTCGCCCGCATCGCGCAGCCCGGCGCGCAGCATCTGCGCATGCCGCTCGCCCGCCACGCGGTTGGCCAGCACCCCGGCCCAAGGCAGGTCCGGCCAGTAGCTGCGCAGGCCGTGCGCCAGCGCCCCGAAGGTCCCACCCATGGCGCCGGCGTCGATCACCACCAGCACCGGAATGCCCAGGCGCCGCGCCAGTTCGCCCACGCTGTGCTCGCCGTCGAACAGGCCCATCACGCCCTCGATCAGGACCAGGTCGGCCGCCCCGGCCGCCTCGTGCAGGCGCCTGCGGCAGTCCTCCTCCCCGGTGAGCCACAGGTCGAGCGGGTGCACGGTCGCGCCGCTCGCCAGCTCGTGCCAGTGCGGATCCAGGTGATCCGGACCGCACTTGAACACCCGCACCCGCCGCCCCGCACGCGCGTGCAGCCGTGCCAGCGCGGCGGTCACCGTGGTCTTGCCCTGCCCGGAGGCGGGCGCGGCAACGACCAGGGCGGGGCAGCGGGCTGCGTGCATGGGCTTCAGCCGTTCAGTACTGGGGGGCCCACTTCAGGCCCACGTACAGATTGCGGCCAGGCGTGGCGTAGCTGCGCGCCAGCTCGTATTGCTTGTCCGCCAGGTTGTCCACTCGCGCGACCAGCTGCCAGTCGCGCGCCAGTCGCGTGCTGGCGTGCAGGTTCAGCAGGCCATACCCCCCCAGGGCCGTGCGGTTGGCCGCGTCGTCGAAGCGCCGTCCGCTCAGCTGCGCCTCCGCGCCCACCGTCCACTGGGCGATGCGCGTCTCTGCGCCGAGCGTCGCATGGCGCTTGGCGCGCCGGGCCAGCAGCTTGCCGGTGTCGAGGTTCTTCGGGTTCTGCAAGTCGATCGAGGCGTACAGCCGCGTGGCGCCCAGCGAGTGCCCGCCGGACAGCGTCAGGCCCTGGTAGCGGGCCTTGCCGACGCTCGCATAGCAGCCCGGGAAGGGGCCGCTGCCGCCCGGGCAGGGGCCGGGCCCGCCGACGAAGGTGATCAGGTTGCTGACGTTGTTGCGGTAGAGCGTGGCCGAGAAGCTGCTCGCGCCCTGCAGCCACTTCAGGCCAAGCTCCAGGTTGCGGCTGGTCTCGGGCGTCAGGCTGGCGTCGCCGTACATGCTGAAGCGCTGGTACAGCGTCGGCGCCCGGAAGGCCGTGCCGGCCGAGGCGGTGGCGCGCCAGCCGGGGGCGAACTCGTAGCCGTAGGCGGCGCTGCCGGTGGTCTTGCCGCCGAACTCGCTGTCCCGGTCGTGGCGGGCGTTCAGCTGCAGCGTGTGGGCGCCCTGGTGCAGACCCCAGCCCAGCGCCAGCGCGTTCTGCGAGCGCGTGCGGTCGATGGGCTCGTTCACCAGATGGTCCTCGCGGCGCTCCAGGGCGGCGGTGAGCTGGTGCGCGCCCAGGCGCCATTCGTTGTGCAGCAGGTAGTTGCGCAGCCGCGTGTCGGTGCGGTAGGGCGAGGGATGGGTCTCGTAGCGGTCGCGCGATTCGCTGACCGACAGGCGCGTCTTGTAGTCGGCGCTCCACTGGGCCTGCCAGTTCAGTCCGAGCGCCTGCAGGCGGTGGTGGTTGCGGTCGTCTTCCTGGCTGGTGTCGTAGCCGCTGTTGGATTCGTTGTGCAGCAACGTGCCCTCCAGGCGGTGCGCGGCGTCGAGCTGCCAGCCCAGGCGCCCGTTGACGGCGGTCTGGTGGTAGCCGTCCCGGTCGGGGTTGCTCTTGGGGTCGGTCTTGGCGCTGTAGCCCCGGCTGCCCTCGCGCGACAGGCCGAGCGCGTAGTCCACCGTGCCGCTGCCGCCGCTCACGCCCGCCTCGGCGCGCCAGGTGCGCCAGGTTCCCACGCCGATGCCTACGTAGGGGGCCACGCCCGCCTCGCCCTTCCTGGTGAAGATCTGCACCACCCCGGCCAGGGCATCCGAGCCATAGACCGCAGCCGCCGGGCCGCGCAGCACCTCGATGCGGTCGATGGACGACAGCGGGATCGCCTCCCAGCTCGCGCCGCCGCTGCCAGCCTGGGAATCGATGCGCACGCCATCCAGGTACACCGCGGTGAAGCGCGTCTCGCCACCACGCAGGAACATGCTGGTGGTGGTGCCGGGGCCGCCGTTGCGCGCCATCTCGATGCCCGGCAGCCGCGCCAGCACGTCGGCCAGCCCGGTTGCGCCGCTGCGCTCGATGGTCTCGCGGTCCACGATGGTGACGTCGGCGAGCACGTCGCTCAAGGGTTGCTCCACGCGGGTGGCCGTGACGACCACCTCGTCGAGCGCGGGCGCACGCAGGTTCTGGGCGAGCAGCACGGGCGCCTGCTGCGCATGGGCGGCCGTGCCCACGGCCAGCAGCGCCACCGCCAAGGCGCAAGGACGCAGGCGGGCGCGCTCCAGGGCGGCCGCACGGCGGAGAGAAAGAAGAAACGACATGGAAAAAGAAAACGACAGAAACCCCGCGCCAGCCTCCCCGCCGGCATTGGGTGACATGGTTGCGCGCCATGCGGGCAACCTCCTTGTTGGCCGGTATCCGGGCTGGCGAAGACGCCTTGCACTGCCTTCCCAGGCGCTTGTTCAAGGCGCCCAGTGGCTTGAGATGTGCAAGGGAGCCGGCGTGCGGCTCGTTCGCTGACCGTTGCGGGGGCAGCGCAGGCCCGGAGACAGCACCCTCGGTGGGCGCGCTCCTCCCTGCTTCCCGTTGAACTGCGCCCTGTGAACCACGGCGCGAGCACCAACAAGGTGGCGATTCTATGCGGGCGGCGGCGCGGTCCCTACAATTGCCGGTCTATGCCCCAGCCTTCCACCATCGACCAGATCGCAGACCGCATCGAGCGGCTGCTCGAGCAGCAGGCCCGGCTGCGGCAGGACAAGGCGCGCCTGGAGGAGCAACTGGCCGCCCTCACCGCCGAGCGCGACTCGCTGCGTTCGCGCCTGCAGGCCGCCCGCGCCCGGGTGGACGCCCTCCTGGACCGCCTGCCCGCCAACGCCACCCCACAGGACGCCGCGCCATGAAGCAGATCGAAGTGCAGATCCTGCAGCAGAGCTACCTGCTCGGCTGCGCCGAAGGCCAGGAGCAGCGCCTGCTGGCCGCCGTCGAACGCGTGGACGCCGCGATGACCCGCATCCGCGATGCGGGCAAGGTGCGTGCGCGCGACCGGATCGCCGTGCTGGCGGCGCTCAACCTGGCGTTCGAGCTCGCCGACCGCGAGGCTGCAGAGGCTGCGGCGACGGCGCGCCCCCTGGCGGCGGAAGGCGGCGCGACCGACGCCGCCGCCGAGCAGCGTCTCGGGCAGCTGCTGCTGCGCCTGGACGAGGCGCTGGCCGCCGACACGACGCAAGGCGCGTAACCATTCGCGAATGGCGGCCACGGCGGCGC
>NZ_ALEE01000693.1 GCF_000282995.1 Melaminivora alkalimesophila | reverse complement strand
CCACGGCGGCGCCCGCAGCCATTACAATGGAAGCGTCTGCGGAGCTGCCGGGCCTTATATTGCCTTGAACCAATGCTCCTAGAGCACGGGCTTGGTACATTGCCCGGCGGGCGTGATCATCTCGCGTCAGATGAACCCAACGCCAGGCTGCCCTCGCCCACCTGAACCCCCGGTTCAGGTTGCCGGTCCGGTGGCATCCGCAGACACCTCCCCGCCCCGCCCTCTCTTCCCCCCGACGCCCGCGGCCAGCGCCTGCAGCTCCGGTGCCGGCAGCGCCGGCGCGCAGAAGAACCCCTGATAGTGGGTGCAACCGAGGGCCGCCAGCAGCTCGCGCTGCTGCGCGGTCTCCACCCCTTCCGCCACCACTTGGATGCCCAGCGCAGCGCCCATGCTGAGGATCGCCTGCACGATGGCGCGCGACCCCTCGTTCTGTGGCAATCCGTCGACGAAGGACTTGTCGATCTTCAGGCGCTCGATCCGCAGGTCGCGCAGGTAGGCCAGGCTCGAGTAGCCGGTGCCGAAGTCGTCGATCGCCAGCCCGATGCCCAGCTCCGCCAGCGCCGCCAGCACCTGCCGCATCTCCTCGGCATCCTGCAGCAGCACGCTCTCCGTGAGCTCGAGCTGCAGCCACCGTGCCGGCAGGGCATGCTGCGCCAGCAAGCCGGCGATGCGCCCGACGAAACCCGCTTGGCGGAACTCCAGCGCCGAGACGTTCACCGAGACCACCAGCGGCGTGCCCGCGGCGCGCAGCCGGGCCGCCTCGGCCACGGCCTGCGCCAGCACCCAGGCGCCCAGCGTGACGATGTAGCCGGACTCTTCCGCCAGGGGAATGAAGCGCGCCGGCGCCACCGGCCCGAGCTGCGGATCGGTCCAGCGCAGCAGCGCCTCCGCCCCGACGATCGCGCCGCTTGCCATCGCCACCTGGGGCTGGTAGTGCACCTGCATGTGGCCGCGCTCGAGCGCCTGGCGCATGGCGTGCTCGAGCTTCATGCGCTCGAGCAGGTCGGCGTTCATGCGCGGCTGGTAGAAGCCGTAGCTGCCCCGCCCGCGCTCCTTGACGCGGTACATGGCGGCGTCGGCGTGCTTGATCAGGTCGTCCAGATTGCACGCATCGTGCGGGTACAGGGCGATGCCGATGCTGGCCTGCACGGAAAACCCCAACCCTTCCAGATGGAAGGGCCGGTCCATGTCCTCCAGGATGCGCTGCGCCACGGCCTCGGCCACGCCGGCGCCGGCGCCGTCCAGGTAAACCACGAACTCGTCCCCACCCAGGCGGCAGAGCATGTCGCACTGCCGCAGGCAGCCCTGCAGGCGCTGCGCCACCAGCTTCAGCACCCGGTCGCCGAAGGGATGGCCGAGGGAGTCGTTGACGATCTTGAAGCGGTCCAGGTCGAGGAACAGCAGCGCGAACTCCTCGCCCCCCACCGCCGCGCCGGCAATCGCCGCGCGCACCCGGTCGCCCAGCCGCAGGCGGTTGGGCAGCCCCGTCAGCGCGTCGCTGAAAGCCAACTCCTCGATGCGGCGCTGGGCCGCGCGGTGCGGACCCAGGTCGCGCATGAAGGCGATGGATTGCACGATGGTGCCGTGCCCGTCGCGCACCACCACCCAGGACAGGTGCACCGGCACCCCGGGGCCGCCCCCGTCCGGGCACAGACTCACCTCGCCGGCCCAGAAATCCTGCTGCGCCCAGGCCTGCTCCACCTCGGAGCGCAGGCCGGCCTGCTCCTCGCCCAGGTCGAGCAGCCCGCCCACCTCGCGCCCGATGAGGGCGGCGCGCGGCAGGCCGGTGAGCTGCCCGGCCGCCGGGTTGGCGCGCACGATCCGGCCCTGCGCATCGGCGATGGCGATGGCGTCGAGGCTGGACTCGAACACCTGCGCCGCCAGTCGCAGGCCCGCCTGGTCATGGACGTGCTGCGTGATGTCGCGAAACACGTAGATCCGCCCGGCGGTGCGGCCGCGCACGCGCTGCGGCACGGAGCGCTGCTCCACGGTCAGCCCGCTGCGCAGCTGCAGGACCTCGCAGCCCTCGCTCGCAGGGTCGGCCAGAAGCGCCGCCATGCGTGCACCGTAGTCGCCCGGAACCTTGACCTGCGCCCGCAGGTGGGCCATCACGGCGGCATCGTCGCGCCCCTGCAGCAGCCGCTCGGGCAGCTCCCACAGCTGCGCGAAGCGCCGGTTGAAGGCACGCACCCGGCCCTGCAGGTCGCAGCTGAGGATGGCGTCGGCGGCGCAATCCAGCGTGGCACGCAACTCGGCCAGCAGCAGCTCCAGCTCGCGCTCTCCCGCTTCCTGCTCGCGCCGGTCCCGCAGCGTCACCAGCAGCCAGGGACAACCTGGTCCTTCGCCAGACGACGGGCCGGCCTCGAGCGCCCGGACGGTGCGCTCCACCGGAATGAGCTGTCCGGTGCGCACATCGAGCACGCTGGTGTGCGAATGGATGCCGGCCGCCACCTCGGACAGCGGGCGGCTCCAGAAAATCTCGTCCTGGGGCTCGGGCATCAGCTCGCGCACCGGCCGACCGACCAGCGCGGCCGCGCTGCGGCCCACCAGCTGCTGCGCCGCGGGGTTGGCATACACGATGCGCAGCGACGCCACATCGACCAGCCAGACCGCCTGCGGCAGCGCGCGGGCCACGTCCTGCCAGCGCAGGTTCTCGCCCGGGAACGCGTCCCTCATGGGGCCTCCTGCGGTTCAGGCCGGGGCGGGGGCGGCGCCTGCGCAATGTGCTCGAAGTAGTAGCTCAGGCGGGACTGCGGCAGCAGCTCCTGCAGCAGCGCCTGCGGCAGCTGCCCCGGCCGCAGACTGCGCTGGATGCCCGCGCCGGGCTCCTGCGCCAGGTCCAGCAATGGCTGGCCCCCGCCGCCGGCGGGCGCGGGCAGCAGCACCAGCGGCCGCAGCGGATGGGCGGGATGCACCCGCACCACCAGCCCATGGCGCCCATCCACCAGCTGGACCAGGGTGCCGGGCGGGTAGACCCCCATCATGCGGATGAAGGCCGCCAGCGCCTCCTTGTCGAAGCCCTGGCGCTGCTGCGCATACAGCTGCGACAGCGCCTCGTGCGGCGTCAGGGCCAGGCGCCCTTCCAGGGGGTTGCACAGGCGGTCGTAGGCATTGACCAGTGCCAGCACGCTGCCGGCCGGATCGAGGTCTTCGGCCAGCAGGGCCAGGGGGTAGCCGCTGCCATCGGAGCGCTCGTGGTGCTGGGCCATCGCGATCAGCACGTCGCTGGGCAACTCCATCCGCTCGCCCAGCGCCACCGACTCGCCCACGTGGCTGCGGTAGCGCTGCAGTGCAGCAGGCGCCAGCGGCGCCCCGGGCTCGGCGATGTGCGCCGGGAGCGTGGACTTGCCGATGTCGTGCAGCAGCGCGGCCAGGCCCAGACGCGACAGCGCCCCGGCTTCCATGCCGAGCTGGCGCCCCAGCAGCAGCGCCAGCACCATCACGTTCACCGCATGGCCGGCGGCGTCGTGCCCCGGGGCGCTGGCGAGCAGCCGGATGGCGTGGCCCTCGCCCTCGCACAGCGCCTGGACGCAGTCGTGCACCAGGGCCTCGGCCTGCGTGCGGGCCTGGGCGGGTGCCTGCGCCACGCTGCCTGCGATCTGCTCGTAGCCGCCCATGGCCTGCCGGTAGCCTTGCGCACAGCGGGAGACAGCATCGTGGAGGGCTTCGGCCGTCTGCGGCGCGTCCGGCTCCTGCCCATGGACCGGCTCGTCAGCGCCGCCCGCGGCAGCCCCCTCGCCCCCTTCCGGCGCCGGCACCCCGCTGCGCGCCGGGACATAGCGCACCGTCCGCACGCCCAGCGCGCGCAGCTCCTGGATCTGCTCCTCGGACGTCAGCCGGAAACTGTTGGAGACGAAGGGGTGGCGCATCCAGCCCACGGAGAGCTGGATGAACATGCCCACGCGGAGCTGGTCGATGTCGATCTGGATGGAAGAGGTCACGAAGGTCTGGCAATGCCGGGCGGGAGAGGCTCGACAGGAGGCACACGCATTATCCGCTGGCGGATGGCCGGACCATAGTCCTGTGCCTACAACGCCTGCACCGGATTTCTTGCAGAACCCTGTTGCAGCGCAACGGCATGCGCCGGGATTTCGGCTGGGACGCGCCCGCACGCACCCGCGCGGCGCGCTACCGCCAGCTGCTCGGCCCCGGCGGGGG
>NZ_ALEE01000692.1 GCF_000282995.1 Melaminivora alkalimesophila | reverse complement strand
AGCGCCGCCTCGGCTGCGCGGCGGCCCTCCTCGATCGCCTCCGCCGCACGGTGAAAATCCAGCAGCCCCAGGTGCGCCAGGCTGGGGGCGATCACCACCTCGGGCGGATCGCCCGCCATGCGGCTGCGCGTGATGCGTATTTGCATGATGGTGACACTGGTCATCACCACGTCCAGCACCGAGGGCCGAGGCGGCAGCGGCGCCACCTGGTCCCCGCTCGCAGCTGCCGGCCCGCTGCGCCAGAATTTCAGCCGCTCCATCCAGTCGGCATGGCGGGCCTCCGGCTCCCCCGCCTCGGGCTCGGCGGCCGGGTCGGCAACCGGTGGATCCGCCACGAGGGCAAGCGGCTGCAGGTGGCGGTGCAGGATGTCGGAATTGAGATCCACGCCGATCACGATATCCGCCCCCATGGCGCGCGCCAGCGAAGTCGGCACGGGGTTCACGATGCCGCCATCGACCAGCAGGCGGCCATCCGGGCGCGCCACCGGCGTGAACAGGCCCGGCAGGGCGATCGAGGCCCGCACGGCGTCGGCGATCGAACCCTCGCGCAGCCAGACCTCGGCGCCCGAGTGCAGGTCGGTGGCGACGGCGCCGAAGGGCATGGGCGAGGCCTCGATGTCGAAGTCGGCGAAATTGCGGCGCCAGAAGGCGATCAGTTTCTCGCCCTTGAGCATCCCGCCCGAGAGGTTGAAGTCCATGAAACCCCAGACCTGGCGCATCCCGAGCGTGCCCACCCAGTCGGCGAAGCGCTCCAGCTCGCCGGCCGCGTAGGCCGCCCCCACCAGGGCGCCGATCGAGGAGCCGCACACGAAGTCGGGGCGCACGCCCGCCTCCGTGAGCGCCCGCAGCACGCCGATGTGCGCCCAGCCGCGCGCCGAGCCGCTGCCCAGGGCCAGGCCCAGACGGGGAGCGCGCCGCGCCAGCATCGCTGCGCCCTCAGCCCCCGCCCGGCGCGGCGGCGCCGTCGAGCAGCGCCCGAAGGCCCTCCTCGTCGAGCACCGGCACGCCCAGGCTGCGGGCGCGCTCCAGCTTGGAGCCGGCCTCGGCGCCGGCCACCACGTAGTCGGTCTTCTTGCTGACCGAGCCGGTGACGCGCGCGCCGGCCGCCTCCAGCAGCGCCTGGGCGCGGTCGCGGCTCAGGCCCGGCAGCGTCCCGGTCAGCACCACCGTGCGGCCCGCCAGGGGCAGGGCCGCCGGGTCGCGCGCCTCCCCCTCGTCCCAGTGCACGCCGCAGGCACGCAGCTGCTCCACCACCTCGCGGTTGTGCGGCTCGGCGAAGAAGGCGTGCAGCGCCTCGGCCACCACCGGGCCGACGTCCGGCACCTGCATGAGCTGCTCGGGCGTGGCGTCCATGATGGCGTCCAGGCGCCCGAAATGCCGCGCCAGCTCCTTGGCCGTGGCCTCGCCCACGTGGCGGATGCCCAGTGCGAACAGAAAGCGCGCGAGCGTGGTGCGCTTGGACTTCTCCAGGGCCGCGAGCAGGTTCTGCGCGGACTTCTCCGCCATCCGCTCCAGCCCGGCAAGCGTCGCCAGGCACAGCCGGTACAGGTCGGGCAGCGTGCGGATCACGTGGCCCTCGATCAGCTGGTCCACCAGCCTCTCGCCCAGGCCCTCGATGTCCATGGCGCGGCGCTGGGCGAAGTGCAGCAGCGCCTGCTTGCGCTGCGCCGGGCAGAACAGGCCGCCGGAGCAGCGGTGGTCCGCCTGCCCCTGCTCGCGCACCACCGCGCTGGCGCAGACCGGACAGGCGCGCGGCATCCGGAAGTTCGGTACATAGGGATTGCGCGGCCGGTGGCCGGCGGGCGCAAGCGCGCCCTGGGCCGACGCCTCCAGGGCCTCCAGGCCGGCCGCCGCCGCCTCTGGCGGCACGCGCCCCACCACTTCGGGGATCACGTCGCCCGCCCGGCGCACGATCACCGTATCGCCCACGCGCACGTCCTTGCGGCGCAGCTCGAACAGGTTGTGCAGCGTGGCGTTGGTGACCGTGACGCCGCCCACGAAGACGGGCGCCAGCCGCGCCACCGGCGTGAGCTTGCCGGTGCGCCCCACCTGGATGTCGATGCCCTCGACGCGCGTGAGCATCTCCTGCGCCGGGTACTTGTGCGCCACCGCCCAGCGCGGCTCGCGCGTGACGAAGCCCAGCTCCTGCTGCAGCGCCAGGCTGTCGACCTTGTAGACCACGCCGTCGATGTCGAAGGGCAGCCGGTCGCGCTCGCGTCCGATGCGCTCGTGGTAGGCGGCGAGCTCGGCTGCGCCGCGCGCCAGCGCGACCAGTTCGGAGACCGGAAAACCCCAGGCACGCAGCTGCTGCAGCACCGCGTGGTGCGAGGCAAAGCGCGGCCCTCCCTCGGCCGCCGGCGTGACCTCGCCCAGCCCGTAGGCGAAGAACGACAGCGGGCGCTGCGCCGCGATGTTCGAGTCGAGCTGGCGCACCGCCCCCGCCGCCGCGTTGCGCGGGTTGACGAAGGTGCGCTCGCCACGCTCGCGCTGGCGCTCGTTGAGCCGCTCGAAGTCGTCGCGGCGCATGTACACCTCGCCGCGCACTTCCAGCACCGGCGGCACGGCCATGCCGGCGGCGGCCTGCAGCGCGAGCGGAATCTGGCGGATGGTGCGGATGTTGTGCGTGACGTCCTCGCCCACCTCGCCGTCGCCCCGCGTGGCCGCCAGCACCAGGCGCCCGTCCTCGTAGCGCAGGCTCATCGCCAGCCCGTCGAACTTCGGCTCGGCCACGTACTCGAGCGCTGGCGCCTCGGGCGGCAGGTGCAGCTCGCGGCGCACGCGCGCATCGAAGGCCTCGGCGCCGCTGGCCTGCGTGTCCGTCTCGGTGCGGATGCTGAGCATCGGCACCCGGTGGCGCACCGGCGCAAGGCCCGGCAGCACCGCGCCGATCACGCGCCGCGTCGGCGAATCCGCGGCGACCAGGTCGGGATAGAGCTCCTCCAGGGCCTGCAGCTCACGGAACACGCGGTCGTACTCGGCATCGGGCACGCTGGGCGCATCCAGCACGTAGTATTCGTGCGCCCAGCGGTGCAGCTGGGCACGCAGCGCCTCGGCCCTGCGCTGCGCCACCTGGGGCGCGGCCATCAGCTGAACAGCCGGCGCGCGAGCGCCGAGCCGGCCGACAGTTCGCGCTGGTCGAGCTGGTCGTAGAGCTGCTCCAGGTCGGCGGCGATGGGCTCCATCGCCATGGCGGGCAGCGGCGTGCCGTTCTGGTCACACAGCACCCCGTCCATCGTCCGGCACAGCTCCTGCGCCAGCTCGCGCAGGCGCGCGAAAGGCTGCTCGCTGCGGTGCACCTGGGCCACGTCCAGTGTCAGGCCGACCTCGCGCAGGGCCGACTGCTCGGGGTCGTCCGACATCGCCGCCTGGGCGTCGTAGGCCAGGGTCAGCACCGGCGGCAGCCCCGCCTCGG
>NZ_ALEE01000691.1 GCF_000282995.1 Melaminivora alkalimesophila | reverse complement strand
CAGCCCCGCCTCGGAGGCCGGCAGCACCAGGCGCCCGGGCACGGCCCCGGCAACGAAACCCACGCGCAGCGCGTTCTGCTGCACATAGCCCGGGCTCCAGGCCGCCTGGCGCGCCCGCAGCGTGAAGCTCAGCTGGGCATCATGCTCGCTGGCGAACTGGTCGAGCTCACGCGCCCGCGCCACCTCGTGCAGCATGTCGGGGAAGTCCGGCGCGGCGTTGATGGCGTCGGCGAACTGCTGCGCCTTCATGACGAACTCGGAGAACTCGATCTCGTTGAGCGCTCCGGTGCGGTTGGCCAGCTGCACGCCCGCCTGGAAGTGCACGTAGGCCACGCCCGCCTGGGGCGTCTCCCACTGCCGCGTGACCGGGTTCAGCGCCTCGATGGCGAAGGGCTTGCTGCCGGCGCGGCGCGTCGGAGGCAGGGCCGCCAGCACCGCCTCGCCCGCGACAGGTTGCTCGGCCACGAGGGGTGCGATGGCGTCGATCAATGCATCCAGCCCGCCGCGCCGCTCGGCCTTGGGCACGGGCAGCTCCAGCGCCTCGCGCGGATCGACCGCATGGTGATCGAGGGGGGCCGTGTCCGATCCTTCGCCGGCGCGTGGCAGTCCATCGAAGGCGGGTTCGTGGCGCGCTTGGCCGGCGGCGTGCGGCGCATCGCCGTCGGCCCCGGGCTGGGCGCGCCGCGGGGCGTTGCGGTGGTGGGTCCAGCCGTTGTAGGCGACCACCACGATCAGCACGAGGGCGCCGGCAATGACGAGACCGAGTTGGAAGTTGCTCATGGTCAGGGGAGAAGGAAAACGGTTGCCATCATGCCTCGGCCATGGACAGGGCGGCCTGCATGTCCACCGCGACGATGCGCGAGACGCCCTGCTCCTGCATGGTGACGCCGATCAGGTGCTCGGCCATCTCCATGGCGATCTTGTTGTGGCTGATGAACAGGAATTGCGTGCCGTGCGACATGCTCGCGACCAGACGCGCATAACGTTCGGTGTTGGCATCGTCCAGCGGCGCGTCCACCTCGTCAAGCAGGCAGAACGGCGCCGGGTTGAGCTGGAAGATGGCAAACACCAGCGCGATGGCGGTGAGTGCCTTCTCGCCGCCCGACAGCAGGTGGATGGTCTGGTTCTTCTTGCCGGGCGGCTGGGCCATGACCTGCACGCCGGCGTCGAGGATCTCGTCGCCGGTCATGATCAGCCGCGCCTGTCCCCCACCGAACAATTCCGGGAACATGCGGCCGAAATGGCCGTTGACGGTCTCGAAGGTGCCTGACAGCAGGGTGCGCGTCTCGGCGTCGATGCGCCGGATCGCATCCTCCAGGGTGGTCATCGCCAGGTTCAGGTCTTCCTGCTGGGCATCGAGGAAGGTCTTGCGCTCGCGCGCCAGCCCGAGCTCCTCCAGCGCCGCGAGATTCACGGCGCCGAGCTGGGCGATGGCGCCCTGCAGGCGGTCGATCTCGCCCTGCAGTCCCTCCAGCTGTACGTCGCCCTCGGCCACCGACCGTTCGAGCGCCTGCAGGTCGGCCTGGGCCTCCGCGAGAAAACCGCTGAACTGCTCGACCCCGAGGCGCGCCGCCTGCTCCTTGAGCTGCAGCTCGGTGATGCGCTGGCGCAGGGGCTCGAGGGCGCGCTCGTGCTGCATGCGCTGCTCGTCGCTGGCGCGCAGGCGCGCGGTGAGCGCATCGTAATGCGCGCGCCGCTCGGCCAGCTGGCGCTCGTGCGCCAGCTTGGCTTCCAGTGCCTGCTGCAGCCCACCCTGCGCGGCGGCGTCGGTCAGGCGCGAGAGCTCGGCCTCGGCGCGCCCGTGCTCGTCCTGCAGACCGCGCACCTGGCGCTCGGCGGTCTCCGCGGCGCGCGCCAGCTCGGCGCGCCGCGCGGCCAGGCTGCGCTGCGCGAACGAGGCCTCCTGGGCGCGCCGCTCCAGCTGGCGCAGCTGCTCGCGGCACTCCACCACCCGGCGCTCGGCCTCCAGCACGCGGCCATCCAGCTGCGCGTGCTGCTCCTGCGCGTCGGCCAGCTGCATGTCCAGTTCCTCGAAGCGCGACTCGGCCACGGCGACGCGCTCCTGGAGCGCATCGAGCTGCGCCAGCACCTCGTCCAGATCGGCCCCCAGCTGCGCGCCGCGCGCCCGCGCCTGCTCCACGTCCTGCGTCAGCCGCAGCACCTGCACCTGCAGCTCGTGCGTGCGTGCCCGCGCCTCGGCCTCGGCGCGGCGGGCCGCGGCCAGGTGCTGCGAGGCCTCGGCATGGGCCGCCTCGGCACGTGCCAGCGCGGCGCCCGCCTCCTCGGCGATCAGCGCCTGGGCGCGCAATTCCTTTTCCAGGTGCTCGATCTCCTGGGCGCGTGCCAGCAGGCCGGCCTGCTCGGAGTCCGGCGCGTAGAAACCCACGCTGTGCGCCCCCACCGAGTGGCCCGCTGCGACATAGATCGCCTCGCCCGGCGCCAGGCCGGCACGCGCCTGCAGGGCCGTCTCCAGCGAGGGTGCGCCGTAGCAGCCCGCCAGCCAGTCCGCCAACACGGCATGCAGCGCCGCATCCGGCGCGCGCACCAGCGCCAGGAGTGGCTGCAGCCCCTGCGCTGCGGGCCGAGGCGGCGCGACGCCGGCTGCACCGCCGCTTTCGTAGAAGGCAAGCCGCGTCGGCGGGCCGTGGCGCGTGTCCGTTCCGGCAAAGCCGCGCACCGTCTCCAGCCGGCCCACCGGCAATGCCGCCAGCCGCTCGCGCAGCGCCGCCTCCAGCGCCGGCTCCCAGCCAGCTTCCACCTGGATGCGGCTCCACAGGCCTTGCAGCCCGTCCAGGCCATGCGCCCGCAGCCACGGCTGCAGCTTGCCGTCCACCTTGAGCTTGTCCTGCAGCGCCTGCAGCGCCTGCAGGCGCGCCGCAAGCTCTGTCTGGCGGGCGGCCTCGGCATTGGCTGCCTGCTGGCGCAGGCGCCGCTCCTCGTCCAGGCGCGGCAGCTCGTCCTGCAGCAGCGCCAGGCGCTCCTGTGCCACCTCGGCGTGTTCCTCGGCCTCCTGCAGCTGCTGGCGCAGGTGCGCCAGGCGCGATTCGTCGGGCGCCGCCAGCGCATTGCGCTCGGCGCGCAGGCGCTCGGCGCGCGCCTCGAGCTGGCGCTGCTGCTCCGAGACGCTGCGCTGCTCGGCGGCCAGCACGTGGATCTGCTGCTGCACCTGTGCCACCGTGCCGCGCTGCGCGTCGCTGCGCCGCCGCGCCTGCTGCAGCGCATCCTCCAGCTCGGGCAGCAGCAGGGCCTGCTCCTCGGCCTGCGCCGCCACCAGCTCGCTTTGCTCCTGGGCTTCCTCGTCCTGGCCCTCCAGCGCTTGCGCCTCCTCGGCCGCCTCGGCGCCGCGCGCGCGCCACTCGTCGATCTGGACGAGCAACTGCTCCATGCGCTGCTGCACGCGCTGGCGCCCGTCCACCACGTAGCGGATCTCGGCCTCCAGCCGCCCCACCTCGGCGGCCGCCTCGTAGAGCTGGCCCTGCGCCTGGTTGACGGCGTCGCCGGCGGCATAGTGCGCCTGGCGCAGCTGCTCGCGCTCGGCTTCGCAGTGGCGCAGCTGCGCCATGCGCGACTCGAGCTCGTTGACCGCCAGCAGGCCCTCGGTGCGCACCCGCGCCTGCTCGGCCTCGGCCTCGCGGCGCCGCAGGAACCACTGCTGCTGCTGGCGCAGCGTCGCCTCGGCCTGCAGCCGGTGGTAGCGCGCCGCCACCTCGGCCTGGCGCTCGAGCCGGTCCAGGTTCGCGTTCAGCTCGCGCAGGATGTCCTCCACGCGCGTGAGGTTCTCGCGCGTGCCGGCCAGCCGGTGTTCCGTCTCGCGGCGGCGCTCCTTGTACTTGGAGACCCCGGCCGCTTCCTCCAGGAACAGCCGCAGGTCCTCCGGGCGCGACTCGATGATGCGCGAGATCGTGCCCTGGCCGATGATGGCGTAGGCGCGCGGGCCCAGGCCCGTGCCAAGGAACACGTCCTGCACGTCGCGCCGGCGCACCGGCTGGTTGTTGATGTAGTAGCTGGAGGTGCCGTCGCGCGTCAGCACCCGCTTGACGGCGATCTCGGTGAACTGGTTCCACTGCCCGCCGGCGCGGTGGTCGTGGTTGTCGAAGACCAGTTCCACGCTGGCCCGGCTGGCGGGCTTGCGGCTGGTGGTGCCGTTGAAGATCACGTCCTGCATGGACTCGCCGCGCAGCTCGCTGGCGCGCGACTCGCCCAGCACCCAGCGCACCGCATCCATGATGTTGGACTTGCCGCAGCCATTCGGCCCGACCACGCCCACCAGCTGCCCGGGCAGCATGAAGTGGGTCGGCTCGGCAAAGGACTTGAAGCCGGCGAGCTTGATGGAGCTGAGGCGCACGAGAAAAAGGCGGGGCGAGGCGTTTCGTTGAGGGCGAAATGATACCGCGCGGCCCCACCGCCGACCGCGCCGTCCAGGCGCGCGCCCACCCGGTGCGGCACGTGCAAAGCCTCGCCGGTTCATGCGCGCAAGCTATGCTTTCAGTAGTCCTCGCGCCCCTGGGCGGTCCCGTGCTCGTGCACCAGCGCCTCGAAGCGCTCGCGGGGCAGCGGCGGCGCCAGCAGGTAGCCCTGCCAGACGTGGCAGCCGTGGCGCTCGAGGAATTCGCGCTGGGCCTCCGTCTCCACGCCCTCGGCCGTCACCTGCAAGCCCAGGCTGGTGCCCAGCGCGACGATGGTGCGCGCGATGGCGGCGTCGTTCGGGTCGGTCAACACATCGCGCACGAAGCCCTGGTCGATCTTCAGCTCGTGCAGCGGCAGGCGCTTGAGGTAAGCCAGCGAAGAATAGCCGGTGCCGAAGTCATCCAGCGAAAAGCCCACGCCGTAGCCGCGCAGCTGCACCATCTTGGCGATGGTGTCCTCGACATCCTGCAGCAGCATGCCCTCGGTCAGTTCCAGCCGCAGCCGGCGGGCGTCGGCCCCGGTGCTCGCCAGCGCCTCCAGCACCTGCGCGACGAAGCCGCCCTCGTGGAACTGGCGCGGGCTCACGTTCACCGCCACCGTCAGGCCGGCGAGCC
>NZ_ALEE01000690.1 GCF_000282995.1 Melaminivora alkalimesophila | reverse complement strand
GCCGGGGAGCCGCTCCTCGGCAGCCCAGCGCGCCAGCTGCTCGCAGGCCGCGTGCAGCACCCACTGGCCCAGCTGCAGGATCAGCCCGCACTCCTCGGCCAGCGGAATGAACTCCGAGGGCGGCACGAAGCCGCGCTCCGGGTGGCGCCAGCGCAGCAGCGCCTCGGCCCCCTGGATCTTCCCATGCGCCACCTTCGGCTGGTAATACAGCTCGAACTGCCCCGTCGCCAGCCCGGCCCGCATGTCGGCCTCCAGCTGCACCCGCGCCGCCACCGCCGCCTGCATCTGCGGGTCGTAGAAGCGCAGCGTGTTGCGCCCGGCCGCCTTGGCCTCGTACATGGCGAGCTCGCTGCGCTTGAGCAGCTCGTCGGCCGGCTCGCGCGTGCCGTTGAAGACCGTGATCCCGATGCTCAGCGTCGTATGGTGCGGCTCGCCCCCATCAAGCACGAAAGGCTCGCGCACCGCCTCGAGGATGGCGCGCGCCACCTCCTCGGCCTGCCTGGCGGCGTCCGTGCCGGTCGCGCCCAGCTCCTTGAGGACCACCACGAACTCGTCGCCGCCCTGGCGGGCGACGGTCGCGTCGTCGTCCAGGCAACTGCGCAGCCGCGCCGCCACACTGCGCAGCAGCCGGTCGCCCGCGCCATGGCCCCGCGTCTCGTTGATGGTCTTGAAATGGTCCAGGTCGAGCATCAGCACCGCCCCGCAGCTCTGGTGGCGGGCGCTCAGCGACAGCGCCTGCTCCAGCCGGTCGAGCAGCAGCCGGCGGTTGGGCAGGCCGGTGAGCAGGTCGTTGTAGGCGAGGTAGCGCAGTTCCTCTTCCGCCTGCTTGCGCTGCGTGGCGTCGTGGACCACCGCGACGTGGTAGCGCGCCGGCCCGCCGTCGGGGCGCATGGGAGAGGCCGTGAGCTCGACCCAGACGCTGGAGCCGTCTTTGCGCAGGTAGCGCTTTTCCATGCGAAATTCCGCCACCTCGCCGTCCAGCATGCGCTGCAGCAGCGCCTGGCTGCGCGGCAGGTCGTCCGGGTGGCTGATGTCCTGCATGCGCAGCGCCCCGAGCTCCTGGGCCGTGTAGCCGAGGATGTCGCAAAAGCGCTGGTTGACTCGCACCAGCTCGCCGGTGTCGGAGTTGACCTGCACCATGCCGACGGCCGCCTGGTTGAACACCGCCAGAAAGCGCGTCTCGCTCTCGCGTGCCGCCCTGCCTGCCAGCCGGGCATAGGCCAGCGCCTGCATGCGCCGCCGCGTGAGCTGGCCCACCAGCGCCGTCAGCAGCGCCGTAATCATCAGCGCCCCTGCCCCGAAGAGCGCCGGCTGGCGCAGCTCCTGGGGCGCAGCAAAGGAGTTTGCCGGCGCGAAGCCGAGGCGCCACAGCCGCCCGCCTACGGCAATGGAATAGCCCACGCTTTCCTGCCCCTCGGCCAGCGCGCCACCCCGGTACAGCAGCCGGCCCTGCTGCGGCGTCGGCGCATCGGTCGGGCCAATGTCGCGCACCGCCAATTCCAGGCCATCCAGGTAGCCGCGCCGACGCAGGCTCTCGATCATCCGGTCGACGCTGACGATCGCCCCCACCGCACCCAGAAACCGCGGCGGCTCGCCAGCGCCGGCGGGCACGAACACGGGCATGCGCAGGTTCACGGCAGAGCGGTCCTCGCGGTCCTGCGCCAACGCGAAGGCCGCCGAGGCCACCAACGCGCCGGTCGAGCGCGCGCGCAGCATGCCCTCCAGGTTCGCCGGCTGCGAGTGGATCTCCAGCCCCTGCGCCGGCTCGTTGCCCTCGCGCGGCCAGACGTAGTCCACGACGAAATACTCCGGCTGCTCGAGCGCCGGATGGATGCGGAAGCTGCTGGGCAGGCTGCCGTCCAGGTGCGCGTTGCTGCGTGCCTGTTCCTCGAAGGCGCTGCGCTGCCCGGCCGGCACGTGGCGCGTGAAGTGCAGGTTGCGCACGCTCACGTGGTTGACTTCCAGCTGCAGCCCGCCGGCCACGCGCTCGAAGTCGCTGCGCGACAGCCCAGGGTTGACCACCAGCAGGCTGCGCATCCCGAGCAGCAGGTCGGTCTTTGCGAGCATGCGCTGCTGCAGCACGTCCGCGGCCGAGCGCGCCTGGCGCTCGAAGCGCGCCTGCCGCAGGGCGTCCAGCTGGCGCTGCTGGTGCTCCCAGAGCGCATGGCTTGCCACCAGCCCCGCCAGCGCCACCACCCCGGCCGGTAGCCAGTGCCAGGGCAGGCGGTGCGCGAGGGGAGGAAAAGGCATGGTGACAGAAAGCGCAAATGCACAGCATAGCCCTGTTTCACCCCCTGTGGCCAGCGCCCGCGCTCGAGCCGCAGGCGCGCCCTTGGCCGACACGCGCCCGGCCGGTCGGCTCTATGCTTGGCCTTTTCTTCCCCTGCCCCAGACCGCGTGCTGTTCCGATTCTTCGAAGAGCGCCTGCCGCCCTACCCCGCCGCCGAGCCGCTCGCGCCGCCGCGCGGCTTCTTCGCCTTCCTCTGGGCCTGCACCCAGGGCATGCGCGGCTGGATCGCACTGCTGATGCTCACTTCCTCGCTGCTGGCAGTCTACGAGGCGCTGCTGTTCGCCATCATGGGCCGCGTGGTGGACTGGCTCTCGCAGGTGCCGCTGCAGGGCTTCTGGCAGTCGCAAGGCCCGGTGGTGCTGGTCATCGCCGCAGCGCTGCTGGCGAGCGTGCCGCTGCTGGCGCTGCACACCTCGGTCATGCACCAGGTCCTGGCGATCAATTTCCCGATGCGCCTGCGCTGGCTGTTCCACCGCCTGATGCTCGGCCAGAGCATGGCCTTCTACGCCGACGAGTTCGCCGGCCGCATCACCACCAAGGTCATGCAGACCGCGCTGTCGGTGCGCGAGGTGGTGTTCATGGTGGTGGACGTGCTGGTGGGCGTGAGCGTCTACATGATCGGCATCCTGGTGCTCGCCGCCAGCTTCGAATGGCGCCTGGTGCTGCCCTTTGCGCTGTGGCTGCTCGGCTATGGCGCGGCGTGCTGGTACTTCGTGCCGCGCCTGGGCGCCATCGGCCGCGCGCAGGCCGACGCCCGCTCGATGATGACCGGCCGCGTGACCGACGCCTACACCAACATCGCCACCGTGAAACTTTTCGCCCACACGCGGCGCGAGGCCGACTACGCGCGCGACGCCATGGAGGCCTTCAAGGCCACGGGCTACGCGCAGATGCGCCTGGTGAGTCAGTTCGAGATCGCCAACCACCTGATGATCACGCTGCTGCTGCTGGGCGCCGGCGGCACCGGTCTGTGGC
The DNA here is from genome assembly GCF_000282995.1 of Melaminivora alkalimesophila. Classification (GTDB taxonomy): domain Bacteria; phylum Pseudomonadota; class Gammaproteobacteria; order Burkholderiales; family Burkholderiaceae_C; genus Melaminivora; species Melaminivora alkalimesophila. Next base: position 3,517 of record NZ_ALEE01000690.1, on the reverse strand, counting down.
TGTGGACCCAGGGCCAGGCGAGCGCCGGCGTGGTCGCGGCGGTGCTGGCCATGGCGCTGCGCCTGATGGGCTACTCCCACTGGATCATGTGGCAGATGACCGGATTGTTCGAGAACGTCGGCACCATCCAGGACGGCATCGCCACGCTCACGCGCCCGCGCACCGTGGTCGACGCGCCGAACGCCAGGCCGCTCGTCGTCGAGCGCGGCGAGATCGTCTTCGAGCGCGTCAGCTACGCCTACAAGGAGGGCGGGCGCTCCGTCATCGACCAGCTCGACCTGCACATCCGGCCGGGCGAGCGCATCGGCCTGATCGGCCGCTCGGGCGCGGGCAAGTCCACGCTCGTGAACCTGCTGCTGCGCCTGTCGGACGTGAGCGCCGGGCGCATCCTGATCGACGGCCAGGACATCCGCACGGTCACGCAGGACAGCCTGCGCGCGGCCATCGGCATGGTCACCCAGGACACCTCGCTGCTGCACCGCTCCATGCGCGACAACATCCTCTACGGCCGCCCCGACGCCGGCGAGGCAGCGATGCGCGCCGCCGCCGAGCGCGCCGAGGCGGCGGAGTTCATCGCCACCCTCACCGACCTGCAGGGCCGCACAGGCTACGACGCGCATGTCGGCGAGCGCGGCGTCAAGCTCTCGGGCGGGCAGCGCCAGCGCGTGGCGATCGCGCGGGTGCTGCTCAAGGACGCGCCCATCCTGCTGCTGGACGAGGCGACCAGCGCCCTGGACAGCGAGGTGGAGGCCGCCATCCAGCACAGCCTGGATGCCCTGATGCACGGCAAGACGGTGATCGCCATCGCCCACCGCCTGTCGACCATCGCCGCCATGGACCGGCTGGTCGTGCTCGACGAGGGCCGCATCGTCGAGCAGGGCAGCCACGCCGAACTGCTGGCCCGCGGCGGCATCTATGCGCGCCTGTGGGCGCACCAGAGCGGCGGCTTCATGGGCGCTTCGGCGGCTTGACGGGAGCCGCAGCGGGCGCGGCAGCCGCCCGTCCGTCCTTCGCTGCGGCCGCATCGGCCGCCATCTCGCGCGCGATCCAGGTCTCGACCATGCGCCGCGCCCGCTGGGCCTCGTGGCGCAGGCGCAGGTTCTCCCGGTCGAGCGCCCGGTAGAGGCTGACCATCACCAGCGCCATCAGCACCGCAAAAGGCAGCGCTGCGATGGTGATCAGTGCCTGCAAGGCATCCAGCCCGCCGGCAAGCAGCAGGGCGCCGGCGATCAACGCCACCGCCACCCCCCACAGCACGCGCTTGAACAGCGGCGGATCGCCCGCCTCGTCGGTGGACATGCTCGCCAGCACCAGCACCGCCGAGTCGGCCGAGGTCACGAAGAAGATGATCAGCAGCACCAGCGCCACCACCGCCAGGAAGGTGCTGCCCGGCAGGCTGTCGAACAGCACGAACAGCACCGTCTCGTAGCCATTGTCCAGCGCCTGCAACAGGTCGACCTGCCCGAACAGCTGGGCCTGCAGCGCGGCGCCGCCGAAGACCGAGAACCAGACGAAGCCCAGCAGGCTGGGTGCCAGCACCACGCCCACCACGAACTCGCGCACGGTGCGCCCGCGCGAGACCCGCGCAATGAAGGCGCCCACGAACGGAGCCCACGCGATCCACCAGGCCCAGTAGAACACCGTCCAGTCGCGCACCCAGGTGCTGTCGGAGAACGGCGACAGGCGCAGGCTCATGGTCACCAGCTGGTTGATGTAGGAGCCCAGCGTGGTCGTGAAGGTATCCAGGATGAAGCCGGTCGGCCCGATCAGCAGCACGCCGAGCATCAGCAGGCCCGCCAGCGCCAGGTTGAAGCTCGACAGCCACTTGATGCCGCGCTCCACCCCGCTGGTGCTGGACGCCATGTAGAGCACGAAGGCCACGGCGATGATGAGCAGCTGCGTCACGCGCGTGGCCGGAATGCCGAAGACCCGCTCCAGGCCGGCGGCAATCTGGATGGTGCCGAAGCCGAGCGTGGTCGCCACGCCGATGGCGGTCGCCACCACGGCCGTGATGTTCACCGCATGGCCCAGCGCCCCGCGGTGCCACCGGCCGATCACCGGCTCGAGCATGTCGCTCACCAGCCCGCGCCCGCCGCGGTTGTACTGGAACCACCCCATCGCCAGGCCGATCAGCGCGTAGATGGCCCAGGGGTGCAGGCCCCAGTGGAAGAAGGCATAGCGCATCGAGGCGCGCGCCGAGGTGGAGCTGAGCGGCTGCAAGCCCTCGGGCGGGCGCACGAAGTGCGAGATCGGCTCGGCCGCCCCCCAGAACACCAGCCCGATGCCCATGCCGGCGGCAAAGAGCATCGCCAGCCAGCTCATGCGCGAGAACTCCGGCTCGGCGTCCTCGCCGCCGATGCGCAGCTGGCCCAGGCGCCCGAAGGCCAGGTACAGCAGGAACAGCAACGCCAGGAACACCACCAGCAGGTACATCCAGCCGGCGCTGCGCACCACGGTGGCGAGCGTCGCCTGCATGGCGGTGTTGAACGGCCCCGGCGCCAGGCCGGCGAGCGCCACCAGCGCGGCGACGATGGCTATCGATATGCGAAAGACCATGGCAACCCCTGCTTTGTCATTCGGAATGTTGCGACATGCTACGCAGGCTTGGCAGTGGCAAGATAAGGTAACGCGGGGTTTCCCTGTCAGCCGGGATCCCGTCGCCCGCCAGCGCCAGCGAATAGAGACCACCGCCGAGTGCATCTGCAGCGGGCTCTCGCCCAGGTCACGCGCCATCGCCGGCAGGGCCGTGTGGACGATGCTGGCGTCCAGGTCATGGAACAGGACGGCGAGCGCGGGGCAGGGGCCGCTGTGTGCCCGCGAAGCCGCTTGCGCGCAGACGCCTGCGACGACAGCCGGCGCGCCTCCCATCCGGCCCAGGCTGTGGCTGCCGTCTTACGCCGGGGCAAGGGCGATGTTTTCTATGGTAGGGGCCATCGCCACCTGCTGGAGAGAGCCCATGTTCAAGCGATTTTTCGACCCCGCCACGATCTACGCCCGCCGCGCCCAGCGCAGCATGGACGAAGCCCGCATGGCCGCGCTCGAGCATGAAGGCGCCGCCGAGCACCACGCGGCCCTGGCACGCATGTACCGGGAGCGCGTCGCCCGCCTCCAGGCCGAGCTGGAGCCCCAACAGGCCCAGTCCTCTCTGGTCCCGGACCCGGGCGGCCAGGTGGCGCGCATCACCGCCCTGAAAAAGCGCGAGGACGCCGGCGCCGCCAAGGCCTCGCTGCTCGCGCAGGGTCTGGCCGGCTGACGCCGGCGTGCGCCAGAACCCTGGCCCCGCCCCGACTTCTCGTCTCACCCCGGCGGAGCCTCCGCCAAGAAAGGAACCACGGCCATGTCGCTGTCCCTCATTTTGCTCATCGTGCTCATCCTGGTGCTGATCGGGGTCCTCCCGACCTGGGGCTACAGCCGCTCCTGGGGCTACGGGCCCGGTGGCGGCATCGGCCTGGTGGTGCTGATCCTGATCGTGCTGCTGCTCATGGGCCGCATATGACCCCGCGGCGGGCGCCGCGCC
>NZ_ALEE01000689.1 GCF_000282995.1 Melaminivora alkalimesophila | reverse complement strand
CGGGCGCCGCGCCGCCCGCCGCTCACAGCTGGTGCACCACCAGCCGGAACTCCGGGTCATCCGGGAAGGGGCGCACCTCGAAGCCCAGCCGCCGCATCAGTTTGAGCATGTTCGGGTTGTTGCTCAGCACCAGTCCCTGGATTTCCGCCAGCCCCCGGTCGCGCGCCACATCCATGATGCTCAGCATCAGGCGCGAGCCAAGGCCCCGCCCCGTGAAATCGTCCGCCACCAGGAGCGCGAATTCGCAGCTCGTGTGGTCGGGGTTCGTCACGTAGCGCGATATGCCGATGATCCGCTCGGTGTGGCTGACTTCCCCGCTTTCGTCCACCGTGCGCTCGCGCAGCACCGCCGCCAGCGCCATCTCCCGGTCGTAGTCGATCAGCGTGAAACGCGCCAGCATCGGCTTGGGCAGCTCCGTGAGCTGCGAGACGAAGCGGAAATAACGGCTTTCGGGCGACAGCCCGCGCACCAGCCGCTGCACCATCTCCGCATCGTCCGGGCGGATCGGGCGCACCAGGTACTCGCCGCCGCCGCGCAGCGGCCAGACCTGCTCGTAGCGCGCCGGATACGGCAGGATCGACAGATGGCTGTACTGCCCGAGCGTGGAACCTTCGGCGCGCGTGCTGGTCTGCGGCCCCTCGTGGATGACGATGCGCGCATCCACGGCCACCGCGCCGCGCTCGTCCACGATCACCGGGTTGATGTCCATCTCGCGCAGCTGCGGCAGCGCGCACACCATCTCCGACACGCGCAGCAGGATCTGTTCCAGCGCCTCGCGCCGCACCGCCGGAGCGCCCCGCCATTCGCCCAGCACCTCGGCCACGCGCGAGCGGTCGATGAGGCGCCGCGCCAGGAACTGGTTGAGCGGCGGCAGTTCCATGGCGCGGTCGTTGATCAGCTCGATCATGGTGCCGCCCGCGCCGAAAGTGATGACCGGCCCGAAGGGGTCGTCCGTGACCACTCCGATGTTGATCTCGCGCCCGCGCCGCGCGCGCACCATGGGCTGCACCGTCACGCCGTTGATGCGGGCTCCCGGCTGCAGGCGCGCCACGCGCTGCACCATGTCGGTGTAGGCGTCGCGCGCGTTGCTGCCGTTGTGCACGTCCAGCGCGACACCGCCCACGTCGGACTTGTGGGCCACGTCGGGCGAGTCGATCTTCAGCACCACCGGAAAGCCCATCTGCGTGCCGATCATCATCGCCTCGTGCGCGCTGCGCGCCAGCAGCGTGCGCGTCACCGGAATGTGGAAAGCCGCCAGCAGCGTCTTCGATTCCATCTCCGTGAGCACGTTGCGCCGCTCGGCCAGCACCGTCTCAATCACCAGCCGCGCGCCCTCGATGTCGGGCTTGGCCAGCGCCGTGAGCGGCGGCGGCGTCTGTTGCAGCAGCTGCTGGTTCTGGTAGAAGGAAGCAATGTTGCCGAAGGCGCCGACGGCGGCTTCCGGTGTGCGGAAGTTCGGGATCTGCGCCTCGCGCAGCACCTCGCGCGCCGGCAGCACGCTCGCATCTCCCATCCAGCAGGCCAGCAGCGGCTTGGGGGCCC
>NZ_ALEE01000688.1 GCF_000282995.1 Melaminivora alkalimesophila | reverse complement strand
GGCTTGGGGGCCCGCCGCTTGGCCTCCGCCAAGGCACGCGCCACGGCCACCGGATCGATGCCCTCCTTGGGCGAGAAGATGGCGAGGACGCCGTCGATCTGCCGATCGCGAAAGGCGGCGTCCAGCGCGGCGCCGTAGTGCTCCGGCCCGGCCTCTTCCGACAGGTCCATCAGGTCCGTGAGCGAGGCCAGCGGCGGCAGCTTCGGCGCCAGCGCCTCGACGGTTTCCGCACCTGGTCGGCCCAGCTCCAGAGCGATCTCGTTGACCCAGTCGGCTGCCAGCACGCCCGGGCCGCCGCCGTTCGTGATCAGCGCCAGGCGCCGGCCCACTGGGCGGTAGCGCGAAGCCAGGCACTTGGCGGCCGAGAACAGTGCCACGAAGGAACGCACGCGCACCGCGCCCGCGCGCCGCAGCGCCGCGTCGAACACGTCGTCGCTGCCGACGATGGCGGCGCTGTGCGTCTGCGCGGCCTCGTTGCCGGCCGCCTTGCGCCCGGCCTTGAGCACCACCACCGGCTTGGCATGCGCGGCCGAGCGCAGCGCGCTCATGAAACGGCGCGCGCTGTGGATGCCCTCCATATAGACCACGATGCTCTGCGTGCGCGGGTCGTTGGCCAGGAAGTCCAGCGCTTCGGCCAGCCCCAGGTCGGTGTGCGGCCCGAGCGAGATGACGCTGGAAAAACCCACGGCGTTGTTGCGCGCCCAGTCGAGGATCGAGGTGGTCAACGCCCCCGACTGGCAGACCAGCGCCAGCGACCCCTCTCGCGCCAGCGGCCCGGCGGCGCTCGCGTTCAATCCCAGCGAGGGGCGCTGGATGCCCAGCGAGTTCGGACCCAGCAGGTGCATGCCCTCGCGCCGCGCGATCTTGCGCAACCGCGCCGCCAGCGCCGCGTCGACGCCGCTGGAGATCACCAGCGCGCAGCGGCAGTTGACGCGCCCGGCCAGCTCCAGCCCGGCCGCCAGCTCCTGCGGCGGCAGGGCAATGATCGCCAGGTCGGCGCGGGTCTGTGCCAGGTCGGCCAGCGTGCCGCTGGTGTGCACGTCCAGGAAGGTGAGCTGGCCGCTGTAGCGCTGCGCGCGCAGCGCCTCGTGCAGCACTCGGGCCTGCGTGGTGAATTCGTCCGGGTGGTCGCTGCGCCCGGCCAGCACGATGATCGAGGCGGGGTCAAACAGCGGCGTGAGGTAGTGCTTGTCCATCATGGCAGGCATTGTGGTTCAGGAGCCCGCGCGCGGCCAGTCGCCGGCGTCCTCTCCGGGCGCGGCCGGCGGGCGGTGGAAAAAACGCGCGGGAAGCAGCCGGGCAATCGCCTGCGCGGTGGCGCGGGCGGCGCCGCGGTGGGCCCGGGCGAACGCGGTGCAGCGGGCGGACCGCTCCCCGCGCCCCGCCCCATCGAGCGCGAGGGCGATGGCGCGCCGCACGCCCTGCTCCATGTCCGCCACCCGTTCCGCGGCCCCGGCCTGCAGCGCGAGCGCCGCGGCCTCGGCAAAATTGAAGGTGTGGGGCCCCATCACGACCGGGCAGCCACCGGCCGCCGCCTCGATCAGGTTCTGGCCGCCCAGGGGCCCGAAGCTGCCTCCCAGGAGCGCCACGTCCGCCAACCGGTAGTACAGCGCCATCTCGCCCAGGCTGTCGCCCAACCAGATGTCTGCCGCCTGCGGCGCGTTCGCCCACGCACTGCGGCGCGAGACCGACCAGCCCGCCGCGTGGCACAGCTGCGCCACCTGGTCGAAACGCTGCGGGTGGCGCGGCACCACCAACCACTGCACCGTGCGCGCTTCGGCGCCCAGCGCCCCGAGCGCCTGCAGCCACAGCGCCTCCTCGCCCTCGCGGCTGCTGGCCAGCAGCACCACCGGCCGCGGCGAGGCGCGGCGCCAGGCCAGCCCCAGGGCCTGCTGCTGCGGATCGGGTGCAAGGTCGAACTTCAGGTTGCCCAGCACCCCGGCCACCGGCGCCCCGACCTCGCGCAGCCGCCGCGCATCCTCGGGTGCCTGTGCCCAGGCAGCCGCCAGAGACCGGTAGGCCGGGCGCGCCAGCCACGCCAGGCGGCGTGCGCCGGCGTGCGAGCGGGCGTTCAGCCGCCCGTTGGCCAGCACCAGCGGCACGCCCGCCGCGCG
>NZ_ALEE01000687.1 GCF_000282995.1 Melaminivora alkalimesophila | reverse complement strand
CCCGCCGCGCGGCAGGCGGCCGCCAGGCTGGGCCAGACCTCGGTCTCCATCAGCACGCCGATGTCCGGGCGGAAGTGCCGCACGAAACGCTGCGTGGCAGCGCGCGTGTCCCAGGGCAGCCAGGCCTGCAGATCGCCCGGGCCGAGCAGGCGCGCGCCTTCGGCGCGTCCCGTGGCCGTGCCGTGCGTGAGCAGCAGGCGCATCCCCGGCAGGTGCGCGCGCAGTTCGCGCAGCAAGATGGCCGCCGCGCGGGTCTCGCCCAGCGACACGGCGTGGATCCAGACCAGCGGCGCGCCACCGGGCGGCGCGGCGCTGCGCGGCGCGGAGGCGTAGCGGCCGAAGCGCTCGGCCACATGCTCGCCGTACAGCGGCTCGGCCCGCGCGCGCC
>NZ_ALEE01000686.1 GCF_000282995.1 Melaminivora alkalimesophila | reverse complement strand
GGCCCGCGCGCGCCGCCGCAGGCGCCGGCGCACCCATGGCACGGCCAGCCAGGCCAGCAGGCGGTACAGCCCGAGCGCCAGTGATTCACGCCACATGCGAGCGCGCTGCGGTCCCTGGGCGCCGCCCCTCAGTGCCCGGCCGCCCCCGCTTGCGCCCCCGGCTTGACCCGTTCCAGCAGCGCACGCATCTCGCCTTCGATGCGCGCCAGCGCCTCGGGCGTGTGGCCCTCGAAGCGCAGCACCAGCACCGGCGTGGTGTTGCTCGCCCGGATCAGGCCAAAGCCGTCCGGCCAATCCACGCGCAATCCGTCGATGGTGCTGATGCGCGCCGGCTCGGCAAAGACCTCGGGCGCCAGCGCCTGCAGCTCGGCCGTGAGCCGGTGCGGCTCGCCCTCCTCGCACTGCACGTTCAGCTCGGGGGTGCTGTGGCTGCTCGGCAGAGCGTCCAGCACGCGGCCCGCATCCGTGTGGCGGCTCAGGATCTCCAGCAGTCGGCAGCCCGCGTAGGTGCCGTCGTCGAAGCCATACCAGCGTTCCTGGAAGAAGATGTGGCCGCTCATCTCGCCGCCCAGGGGCGAGCCGAGTTCCCTCATGCGCGCCTTGATGAGCGAGTGGCCGGTGCGGTACATGACGGGTTCGCCGCCCGCCTCGACGATGGCCGGTGCCAGTCGCTGCGTGCACTTCACGTCGAAGACGATGGGCGCACCCGGCACACGCGAGAGCACGTCGCGCGCAAACAGCATCATCTGCCGGTCCGGAAAGATGTTGTTGCCTTCCCGGGTGACGATGCCCAGCCGGTCGCCGTCGCCATCGAAGGCCAGGCCCAGCTCGGCGCCGGTCTCCCCGAGCGTGCGGATCACGTCGCGCAGGTTCTCCGGCTTGCTCGGGTCGGGGTGGTGGTTCGGGAAATTGCCGTCCACCTCGGAAAACAGCTCGATCACTTCGCAGCCCAGCGCCCGAAACACCTGCGGCGCCGAGGCGCCGGCGATGCCGTTGCCGCTGTCCACGACGATCTTCATCGGCCGCGCGAGCTTCACATCGCCCGTGATGCGCTCGAGGTAAGCCGGGAACACATCCGCCTGGCGCACGCTGCCGCCCGTGCGTGCCTCCCAGGCCTGCTGCTCGATCGCACGGCGCAGCGCCTGGATCTCCTCGCCGTGGATGGCGCGCCCGGCCAGCACCATCTTGAAGCCGTTGTAGTCCCTGGGGTTGTGGCTGCCCGTGACCTGGATGCCGCTGGTGCACAGCGTGCTCGCGGCAAAGTACAGCATCGGCGTGGTGACGGCGCCGACGTCGATGACCTCGATGCCCACCTCGACCAGCCCCTGCGTGAGCGCCGCCACCAGCGCCGGGCCCGACAGCCGCCCGTCGCGCCCCACCGCCACCGCGCGCTCGCCCTGGGCGCGCGCCGCCATGCCGAAGGCGCGGCCCAGGGAGCGCGCCACCGCCTCGTTCAGCGAATCGGGCACGACACCCCGGATGTCGTAGGCCTTGAAGATGGCGGGCGAGGGTTGTTGCTGCACGGACGCTTCCTTTCTTGTTCGTGGATCGACCGGCGCCCCCGCCTGGGCGAGGCGCACCAACCGGCCATTGTAGGTTCGCCCTTTCCGCCCGGCGGCGACCTGGCCGCAGCCATGCACTCGGCGGTTTTCGCGTCTAATGGCGCGTCGCCCACCCTGCCCCCACGCCCGCCATGTGCACCGCCGCCACCCCTCCCGCCAGCCTCGGCCTTCCCGGATGGCTGGGCGAATTCGTGCTGCTCGCCAGCCTCTGGGGCGCCTCCTTCCTGTTCATGCGGCTGGGCGCCGTGGAATTCGGGCCCTTGCCCACGGCCGGCCTGCGCGTCGCGCTGGCGGCGCTGTTCCTGCTGCCGCTGCTGCTGCGCCAGGGCCAATGGGGCGCCCTGCGCCGCCACTGGAA
>NZ_ALEE01000685.1 GCF_000282995.1 Melaminivora alkalimesophila | reverse complement strand
CCCCGCCACTGGAAGCCGGCCCTGCTGGCCGGCGTCATCAACTCTGCGATTCCCTTCGCCCTGTTCGCCTGGGCCGTGATGCACATCGCCACGGGGCTGAGCTCCATCCTGAACGCAGCGGTCCCGCTGTTCGGCGCGCTGGTGGCCTGGCTGTGGCTGGGCGAGCGCATCTCGCGGCTGCGCTGGATCGGCCTGGCGATGGGCCTTGCCGGCGTGGCGCTGCTGGCCTGGCGCGCGCCGGCGGCGACCGCGCAAGGCTCGGCCCAGGCGGGCTGGGCGGTGCTCGCCTGCCTGTGCGCCTCCACCTGCTACGCGGTGGCCGCCAGCTTCGCCCAGCGCTACCTCCGGGGCGTGCCGCCCCTGGCCTGCACCACCGGCAGCCAGATCGGCGCGGCGCTGGCGCTGGCGCTGCCCACCGTCTGGGCATGGCCCGAGGGATCGCCCAGCCTGCGCGCTTGGGCCGCCATCGCTGCCATCGCGCTGCTGTGCACCGGCATCGCCTACCTGCTGTACTTCCGCCTGATCGAGCGCGCCGGCCCGAGCCGTGCGCTGGCCGTGACCTTTCTGGCGCCGGTATTTGCCGTGTGCTACGGCGCGCTTTTCCTGGGCGAGGCGGTGACCGTCTGGATGCTCGGCTGCGGGCTGGTCATCGTCTGCGGGACGATGCTCTCCACCGGCCTCCTGGAGGCGCGCCGGGGCGGCGTCGGCCGCCCCTGAGGCTCCGCGGACAGCTGCGAACCAAGCGAAACTACACTTCGATACATGGCGAGCCTGCATTCCGTTTTCTTCCGGCCCGCAGTGCCTGGGCCCAGCGGCGGGGCCTGAGTGGACATTCTGGCGTCCGCCCTGCACCTGCTGTTGCTGGGAGGCCTCGCGGCGCTTCCCCAGCGCAAGCTGGTGCACCCGCGCCGCAACACCCGGCTCGCCCTGGGGCTGCTGTGGGGGCTGGCATCGGCGCTGCTCGCCTGGCAAGGGGCTCTGGTCGCCGTGCCCGAGCTCGGCCCGGTCCACCTGGGCTTCATCGCCTCGGCCGCGTTCCTCTGGGGGGGCGCAGCGGGGGTGGCGGCCGGCGCGGTGGCCCTCGCCGGCGCCCTGCTGGCGGCGGGCAGCGGCGCCTGGCTGACGGGCGGCCTGCTGGCCGGCAGCAGCGTGGCGCTCGGCCTGGGCTGGCGCCTCGCGGCCGAGCGGCTGGG
>NZ_ALEE01000684.1 GCF_000282995.1 Melaminivora alkalimesophila | reverse complement strand
CGGTCGCCACGGACACCCTGCTGTCGCCGGCAGGCCTGGCCTCGCTGGCCGGGCCGATCGAGAAGACGGCATGGCGCTACGGTCTCAGCGCCGCCTTGCTGTGCGCCGTGGCGTCGTTGTTTCGCAGCCGCGCGCACTCCCTGCTGCTGTTGCACCAGCGCGAGCTCGACCTGGCGGGCGCGCTGCGCGCCTCGGGGGCGGGGCGCTGGGAATGGGACGTCGGACTGGGGCGGTGGTCCTATGGCGGGCGGCTCTACCGCGACTTCGGGCTGCGCGACAGCCCCGAGGACGGTGCCGGAGCGCTGGCCCACGTGCTGCTGCCCAGCCGGCGCTGGCGGCGCTGGGCGCGCTCGCGCCTGCACCGCAGCGACATCCGCCGCCTGCGCCCCTACCTGCGGCGCGTGCTCGAGGGGCGTGAGCACACCGTCCAGGCAGAGCTGCGCATGTGCGATGACCAGGGCCGCTGGCACTGGCTGATCCTGCGCGGCCACGCGGTGGCCACCGATGCGCGGGGCCGCGCGCTACGCCTCGCGGGGATGCAGCTGGACATCACCGAGGAGCGCGAGATGCTGGAGGCGCTGCGCGCCTCGGAGGAGCGCTACACCACCGTCTACCAGACGCTGCCCGACGCCGCCGGCATCACGATGCTGGCCGATGGCCGCTACCTGGACGTGAACCCGGCCTTCGAACGGCTGTTCTCCCTGCCCCGGGAACAGATCGTCGGGCGCACCTCGCTGGAACTGGGCATCTGGCGCGACCTGGCCGAGCGCGACCGGCTTCTGGACGCGCTGGAACACCACGGCGAGGCGCGCGGCCTGCCGATGACGGCCTACCGGGGCGAGCAGCGCGTGCCCGGCCTGATGTCGGCACGCACCACGCACCTGGGCGGCGAAGCGCACGTGATCTTCGTCTTCCACGATCTGTCGCAGGAACAGCGCGTGCGCGACGAACTGCTGGCCGCCAACAGCCTGCTGCGCCAGGCCGGCTGGCTGGCGCGCCTGGGCGTGTGGACGCAGCGACCCGGCCAGGGACTGATCTACTGGTCGGACGTCTGTTTCGACATCCACGGGCTCGAGCCGGGCGCGCCCCTTCCCGCGGATTACCTCGAAACCTTCGTCGCCCCGGAGTGGCGCGAGCCGCTGCGCGCGCAGATGCGCCAGAGCCTGCGCGCCCACGCTGCCTGGCACCTGGAGATGGAGATCGTGCGCGCCGACGGACGCCGGCTGTGGGTGCGGGCGCGCGGCGAACCGGTCCTGGAAGGCGGCCGGGTGGTGTCGATGCGCGGCATCCTCCAGGACATCGACGAGATGCGCCGCGCGACCCAGGAGCTGCGCGCCTCGGAAGAGCGCCTGGCGCGCATTTTCCGGCTGATGCCCTCGCCCATGGGCTTCTCGCGCCGCGCCGACGGCACCTACCTGGACGTGAACCCGGCGTGGGAGGCAGCGCTCGGCCACCCGCGCGAGCAGGCCATCGGCCGGACGGCGGTCGAGATAGGCATCCTCACGACCGAGCAACGCGCCACCATGGCCGAGCTGGCGCGCAAGCGCGGTGAGCTGATCGGCCACGAGACCGAAGTCGTCACCGCCTCCGGCGAACGGCGCACGCTGCTGCAGTCGCTCAGCACGGTACAGCTGCACGGCGAGGACTGCTGGCTGTTCGTGCTGCACGACATCACCGAGCGCAAGCGCGGCGAGCAGCTGGTGCGCGAGCGTGAGGAACTGCTATCGCTGACCATTGCCGCCGCCTCGCTCGGCCTGTGGGATTGGGACCTGGAGGCCGGCACCGTCTCGGGCGACCCGCGCTGGCGCGCCATGCTGGGGCTTCCCGAGGCCCCGGCTGCCCTGCCCTGGACCTCGGTGTTCGGCGAGGCCGACACCTCGACCATCGCCCGCGGCCTGGCCCGCCATCTCGGCCATCCGGACCAGCCGTTCGACATCACCGTGGCCGCGCCCTCCCAGGACCGTGCCGAGTGCTGGGTCCGCAACCTCGGCAAGGTGGTCGCCCGCACGGCCCAGGGCGAGCCGCAGCGCATGGTGGGCCTGTCCATGGACGTGACGGGGCAGCGCGCGCACGAGCAGCAGCTCGAGCGCATGGCGCACTACGACGCCCTTACCGGGCTGGCCAACCGCGCGCTGCTCGAGCGCCTGCTGCGCGAGGGCATGCTGCGCAGCGACGCCGGTGGCACCCTGCTGGGCGTGGCCTACCTCGATCTGGACGGCTTCAAGCCCATCAACGACCGCTTCGGCCACGCCGCCGGCGACCGCCTGCTGGTGCTGGTGGCGGAACGCCTCCGACGCGCGCTGCGCTCGGGCGACAGCGTGGCGCGCCTGGGCGGGGACGAGTTCGTCCTGCTGCTGCACGGGCTGGGCGATGGCATCGCTTGCGGCGAGCGGCTGCACAGCGTGCTGGCGAGCATCTCCGCGCCCTACCTGCTGGGCACCGAGCAGGTGGTGGTCACCGCCAGCATCGGCTACACCCTCTACCCGGAAGACGGCCCGGACGCCGACACCCTGCTGCGCCACGCCGACCAGGCGATGTACATGGCGAAGCAGGACGGCCGCAACCGCTGCCATGCCTTCGACGCCGCGCACGAGCGCGCGCAGCACATGCGCCGCATCGAGCGGGCGCGGCTGCTGGATGCGCTGGCGGGAGGCGAGCTGGAGCTCTACCTGCAGCCCAAGGTGGACATGCGCCTGGGCGTGGTCGTCGGCGCCGAGGCCCTGGCGCGCTGGCGCCACCCCGAGCGCGGCGTGCTCGCGCCGGCGGCCTTCCTGCACCTGGTGGACGGAAGCGCCGAACTGCAGGCCATCTTCGGGGAATGGGTGGTGGACACGGCATTGCAACTCATCGCCCGGCTGATGCACGCCGGCCTGCACCTGCCGATCAGCATCAACATCACGCCCGAGCACCTGCACCGCGAAGGCTTCGCGGACTGGATGGCGTCGCGCATGGCGCGCTGCCCGCAGGTGCCGGCGCGGCTGCTCCAGCTGGAACTGACCGAAAGCGCCGCCCTCTACGACATCGAACACGTGGCGCGCGAGCTGGACCGCGTGCGGGCCCAGGGCGTGGGCATCGCCTTCGACGATTTCGGCACCGGCTATTCGTCGCTCACCTACCTGCGGCGCCTGCCCATCGATCACCTCAAGCTGGACCGCAGCTTCATCGCCGGAATGCTGCACGACACGGGCGACCGCGCCATCGTGCAGGCAGTGATCGGTCTGGGCCGCTCCTTCGGTTGCGAGACCGTCGCCGAAGGCGTGGAAACCGAGGAGCAGGGCCTGGCGCTGCTGCAGATGGGTTGCCAGCTGGCGCAGGGCTACTGCATCGCCGCGCCCATGCCGGCCGGGGATTTCGCCGGCTGGGCGCGCACATGGGCGGCGCCGCCCGCCTGGTGCGAGGCCGCCGCCGGCGCGCGCCGGCGGGCGTAGCGCGCCGCGGCCCTCAGCCCAGCTGCGCCTGGATCTCGCGCAGCGCCGCCGGGTCTTCCATGGTCGTGAGGTCGCCCGGATCGCGCCGCTCCGCCACCGCCTGCAGGGCGCGGCGCAGCAGCTTGCCGCTGCGCGTCTTGGGCAGCAGGTTCACGAACAGCACGCGCGAGGGCCGCGCGACCGCACCCAGCTGCGCGTCCACGCGCTTCATGATCTCGGCCTCCAGCGCCTGGCGCGCGGCCTCGTCCTGCAGGCCCGCCGCATCGCGCGGCACGGCAAACGCCATCGCCGACTGGCCCTTGAGCGTGTCCGCCACCCCGACCACCGCCACCTCGGCAATGCGCGGATGCCCGGCGATGCACTCCTCGATCTCGCGTGTGCCCAGCCGGTGTCCCGCCACGTTGATCACGTCGTCCGTGCGCCCCAGGATGAAGTAATAGCCGTCCGCATCGCGGATGCCCCAGTCGAAGGTGCTGTAGATCAGCCGGTTCGGGATGCTCTTCCAGTAGGTCTCCACGAAGCGCGCATCGTCGCGCCAGACGGTCTGCAGACAACCCGGCGGCAGCGGCCCCTCGATGGCCACCACCCCCTTCTGGTTGGGCTCGGTCAGTTCCTCGCCGGTCGCCTCGTCGATCAGCTTGACGTTGTAGCCATAGACCGCCTTGCCCGGGCTGCCGAAGCGCGAGGGCTGCGGCTGCACGCCGTTGCACAGCGTGAGGATCGGCCAGCCGGTCTCGGTCTGCCAGTAGTTGTCGATGATCGGGATGCGCAGCGCGTCGCTGATCCAGTTGGCCGTGGGCTCGTCCAGCGGCTC
>NZ_ALEE01000683.1 GCF_000282995.1 Melaminivora alkalimesophila | reverse complement strand
CCCCCCCCAGCCACAGCGCCTTCAGGCTGCTGATGTCGTGCTTGCGCAGATACTCCGGGTCCTGCTTCTTGAGCACCCGCACCGCCGTGGGAGCGGAGAACATGTGGGTCACGCGGTACTTTTCCACCAGGCTCCACCAGATGCCGGCGTCCGGGCGGATCGGCAATCCCTCGTACATGACCGTTGCCATGCCGGCCAGCAGCGGCGCGTAGATGATGTAGCTGTGGCCCACCACCCAGCCGATGTCGCTGGTGCAGAAATAGGTCTGGCCCGGCTCGGCCATGAAGATGTGGCGCATGCTCGCCGCCAGCGCCACGGCGTAGCCGCCGGTGTCGCGCTGCACGCCCTTGGGCCTGCCGGTGGTGCCACTGGTGTAGAGGGTATAGCTCGGGTGCGTCGCCTCGACCCACACGCAGGGCACCTGCGCATCCAGGTGCTGCTCGCGCAGTGCCGCCCAGTCATGGTCGCGCCCGGATTGCAGGGCAGCGGGCGCCAGGCCACGGTCCACCAGCACCACCGCCTCGGGCTTGTGGGACGACAGCGCAAGGGCCTCGTCCAGCAGTGGCTTGTACGGCACCACCTTGCCGCCGCGCGAGCCCGCGTCGGCGCTCACGATCACGCGCGGCTCGGCATCCTCGATGCGCGTCGCCAACGACGAGGAAGCAAAGCCGCCAAAGACCACCGAATGCAACGCCCCGATGCGCACGCAGGCCAGCATCGCAAAGGCCGCCTCGGCGATCATCGGCATGTAGATCAGCACCCGGTCGCCCTTCTGTACCCCGAAGGACTGCAGCACCGCCGCCATGCGTTGCACTTCCTGGTGCAGTTCGGCATAGGTGTAGACGCGCTCGCTGCCGGTCTCGCTCGACACCGCGATCAACGCCGGCTGCTGCGCACGCTCGGCCAGGTGGCGGTCCACCGCGTTGTGGCACAGGTTGGTGGTGCCGCCCACGAACCAGCGCGCAAAGGGCGGGTTGCTCCAGTCGCAGATCTGCTGCGGCGGCGTCTGCCACTCGATCAGCCGCGCCTGCTCGGCCCAGAACGCGTCCCGGTCCTCGATGGAGCGGCGGTGGAATTCCGCAAAGTTCGCGTGCTCGTCACTCATGGCGGCTGTCTCCTCAGTGGTGCCACGCCACAGCAGCGCGGCAGGATGGTGATTCAAAATTCATAATTATTCACGCCGGGCTTGCGACAAGCTGACGACCGCCCGGGCGGACCACCGGTGCCCGCCGGGCCCGATGGCGCTACTTGACCAGCGCCAGCATGTCCTTGAAGCGCGGATGCTCGCAGCTGCGCAGCCACTCGAAGGCCACCATCTCCGTGGTCACGAGCTCGGCGCCGGCGCCGGCCAGCCGGTCGAAGGCGGCATCGCGGCTGCGCTCCGTGCGCGAACTGCAGGCATCCGTCACCACCCACACCTCGAAATCGTCCTCCAGCAGCTCCAGCGCCGTCTGCAGCAGGCACACATGTGCCTCGCAGCCGGCGATCACGATGCTCTCGCGCCCCGGGGCGGCCGGCTGCTCGCGCTTTTGCAGATGGCGCGGCAGGCTGCGCGCATTGCCTCCCTGCGGCTTGGCTGGCGGCCGCAGCCATTCGCCCAGTCCGTCCGCGACGGCGCTGAAGTGCATCTTGGACAGGGTGCGGCGACACAGTGCGCGCAAGGCAGCATCGTTCGGCCCCAGGCGCGAGGGATTCTGTTCGGTCCCCCAGGTCGGCACGTCCACCAGCCTGGCCACTTCGGCCAGCCGCCGCGCATTGGCCAATGCGGCCGCGCCCTCGTGGATGACCGGCATCAGGCGCTCCTGGTAGTCCACGAGCACGAGTTGGGATTCGGAAGCGTCAAGCAGCATGGTGCAGGGTTCTCTCACGACGAAGGATGGGGGGCATTGTCGCCCCGCTCCGGCTTCAGGCGCAGCAACCGCCCATCCGGGCTGTCGGTGAGCAGGTACAGCCACCCATCCGGCCCCTGGCGCACATCGCGGATGCGCGCGCCCAGCCCATCCAGCAGGTACTCATCACGCACCACGCGCCCCTCCCTCACCTCCAGGCGGTGCAGCCGCTGCAGCTTGAGTGCCCCCACGAACAGGCTGCCGCGCCAGTCCGGACCATAGCGCTCGCTGGTCAGGAACGCCATGCCGGACGGTGCGATGGACGGCACCCACCAATGCAGCGGCGGCTCCATGCCGGCCTTGCGCGTCCCCTCACCGATCCGGCCGCCGCCATATTCCTCGCCGTAGGTGACGACGGGCCAGCCGTAGTTGCGGCCCGGCTGCGGCAGGTTGATCTCGTCGCCCCCCTGCGGCCCGTGCTCATGGATCCACAGCCGGCCGTCGGGCCCCCAGGCGGCGCCCTGTGGATTGCGGTGCCCGAAGCTCCAGATCTCCGGCAGCGCGCCAGGGCGACCGGCGAAGGGGTTGCCCGGTGCAGCGCCCCCGTGCGGGGCGATGCGCACGACCTTGCCCAGATGGTTGTCCAGCCGCTGCGCGTCGTCCCGACGGTGGAAACGCTCGCCCAGGGTGAGGAACAACATGCCGTCCGGCGCCTGCACGATGCGGCAGCCGAAGTGCAGCTGGCTCGCCACCTTCGGCTGCTGGCGAAACAGCAGCTTCAGCTGCTCCAGCCCGTCCCACCCTTCGGACAACTGCGCACTGGCCAGCGCCGTGCCGTTGCTGCGCCCGTCCTCCGAGGGTTCGGCGTAGCAGAAATGGATGCGCCGGTTGTGCGCGAAGTCGCGGTCCGTGACCACGTCCAGCAGACCGCCCTGCCCGCCTGAGGCGACCCGCGGCACGCCCGCCAGCGGCGCCCCCACCCTGCCGACCGCGTCGACCAGCCGCAGCCGCCCGGGCCGTTCGCTCACGAGGAAACGCCCGCCCGGCAAGAACGCGACTGCCCAGGGATGCTCCAGGCCTTGCGCCACCACCTCCGCCGAGAGCTTGCGCGCCGAAGGTGCGGGGCTGACCGGTCCCTGTGGTGGTTGCGCGGCGCCCGCCACCGCCAGGGCGGCGCTGGCCACAAGCCCCGCTCCCACCCTCCCGTGCCACGACGCTGCCATTGCATGCTCCTTTATCGGCCAAAGAACGGGAAACTGCGCCAAGGTGCTGGCAAGGCGCACCTTCCCATGCTACCCTCGCGCCCCATGCCCCGCTGGATATGCCTGCTGTTACTGGTTTGCGCAAACGCTTACGCCTCCCCTGCTGACGAGGGGACGCACCCAGCGGCTCTCCACCCGACGGTCGCAGACCGCTGGCAGGACGTGCGCCACAGCGTCGCCGACCACACCTCCGACCTCATCGCCACCGCCCTGGGTTTCGTGGGCGTCCCCTACCGCCGGGGTGGCAATCACGCCGATGCTGGCTTCGACTGCAGCGGCTTCGTGCGCGCCGCCTTCGAACAGGCGCGTGGCCTGGTCCTGCCGCGCCGCGCCGCCGAGCAGGCATCCGCCACCCAGGTGATCGACAAAAAGGACCTGCAGCCGGGCGACCTGGTGTTCTTCAACACCATGCGCCGCGCCTTCAGCCACGTCGGCATCTACCTGGGCGACGGCAAGTTCGTGCACGCCCCCCGCGCCGGGGCACAAGTGCGCGTCGAGGACATGCGGATCTCCTACTGGCAGCGGCGCTTCAACGGCGCGCGCCGCGTCGCTGCGGACGAGGCGGCTGAAACGCTCGCCCAGGCAGCGCGGCCGCGCTGAGCCGCTCGTTGCATCTGCCGTCCGGGTAGGCCTCATCCAAGGCTCGCCAGCGCCGGGCGCCATGTCACAGGTTTCCCGGACCAAGAAAGAAGGACCCGGAAATCATCTGGGCCTCTATAGGTGGGGATGGTGGAACACGGAATCGAAACCCTCATCCGCAATCCGAGCCAGGTGGTAACGCTTTGGCCTTGGGGCGTGGACTCGACGCTCTGCCCATCCGCGCCTGAGACCGTGCGCAAGCGCGTCGCACTCAACTTGACTGAGGCAATCGATCCCGTCGCATGGTAAATAGGAGGCAAGCCTTCTCGATTCGGTCGCTTTTGGTCACCAGCTTGAAAAGCTGGCACCATCGTGTCGCGCCTTAGCAACCATCCGACTGACCCGCTTCCATGCCCAAGAACACCAACGAACGCGGAATCCTGGCGATCAAGGAAGTCGCCGAGCACCTGAAGGTCACGGAGCGGACGATCTACCGACTGGCGATGGCCAAGGAAATGCCGGCCTTCAAAGTCGGCGGGACAGTGCGCCTCCGGGCAGCGGGTATTGGCGGCTGGATAGCCGACCAATCCAAGAAGGCGGAGGGAACCGCTTGATCTCCGCCTACCACGCCAAGTACTACGCCCACGAGCTGACGCGGCGACACGCCGCCGATGGCGTAGATCGTCTCTCCCAATCGCTGTTCGATGCCAGCGTCGATCTGAACCCCCATCAGATCGAGGCGGCGCTGTTCGCACTTCGCAATCCGTTGCAGGAAGGCGTGCTGCTGGCCGACGAGGTGGGGCTGGGCAAGACCATCGAAGCCGCGCTGGTGGTGTGCCAGTACTGGGCCGAGCGCCGCCGTCGGCTCTTGGTCATCTGCCCGGCGAGCCTGCGCAAGCAATGGGCGCAGGAGCTGCACGACAAGTTCGCCGTGCCCACCACCGTGGTGGATGCAGTCTCACTGCGCAAGCAGTCCGCTGGCGACATGCTCGCCACCCTGCAACGGCAAGTCGGCAAGGCAGTCGTCATCATGTCCTACCAGTTTGCCGCCAAGCTGGAGGCCGAGCTGCGCGCCGTGCCTTGGGATGTGGTGGTCATCGACGAAGCGCACAAGCTGCGCAACGCGCACCGGGCCAGCAACCGTACCGGGCAGGCGCTCAAGCGCGCACTGCAAGGCCGCAAGAAGCTGCTGCTAACCGCCACGCCGTTGCAGAACTCGCTGATGGAGCTGTACGGCCTGTCGACGCTGATCGACGAGCACCTTTTCGGCGACGAGGCTGCCTTCCGCAAGCAGTTCATCAACAGCGGGACGGGTCTTGACGAACTGCGTGAGCGTCTTGCCAGCTTCGCCAAACGCACACTGCGCCGTGACGTGCTGGAGTACATCAAGTACACCGAGCGTAAGGCTCTCACCCAGCCGTTCAACCCCACCGACGACGAGCAGGCGCTGTACGAGCGCATCTCGGCCTTTCTGCAAAAGGAAGACTCCTACGCCCTGCCCAAGCAGCAGCGCCACCTCACGGCACTGATCCTGCGCAAGCTGCTTGCCTCCAGTTCGCACGCCGTTGCTGCCACCTTGGTCACCATCCGCGAGCGCCTGCAAGGCCTGCTCACGGCAGGCAAAACGGAAGACGACGGCAGCCAGCTGGTCGAACAGCTCATTGCCGAGGACGACCTGGAGCAGGACTACCTGGAAGAGGATGCCAGCGAGGCAGAAGAAAACGCCGAAGCCTCCATGCCTGCGGCAGCCGGAAACGGCAAACCGGGCGCTGCAAAAGATGCCCAGGCCGTCCGCGCCGCGATCACCGCCGAGATTGAAGAGCTGACCGCATTCGTCGATGCTGCCCAAGCTCTGCAGACCGACACCAAGGCACAGGCGCTATTGAAGGCGCTCAACCTGGGCTTCGGCAAGATGGCCGAGCTGCGCGCGCCACGTAAGGCCATCATCTTCACGGAATCCAAGCGCACTCAGGAGTACCTGCACCGCTTCCTCTCTGCCAACGGCCACGCGGGCAAGTTGGTGTTGTTCAGTGGCACGAACACCCACGAGGAATCCACCGCCATCTACCAGCGCTGGCTGGAAGAGTACAAAGGCACGGATCGCGTCACCGGCTCGCCGCAGGTGGATCGCCGCACCGCGCTGATCGACCACTTCCGCAAGGACGACGGCACCGGCGCGGAAATCATGATCGCCACTGAAGCGGCTGCCGAAGGTGTCAACCTGCAGTTCTGCGCGCTGATCATCAATTACGACCTGCCGTGGAACCCGCAGCGAGTCGAACAGCGCATTGGCCGCTGCCACCGCTACGGCCAGCGTTTCGACGTGGTGGTCATCAACTTCCTCAACACCCGCAACCAGGCCGACCAGCGCGTGCTGGAACTGCTCACTGAGAAATTCAACCTGTTTTCCGGGGTGTTCGGTGCGAGCGATGAAGTGCTGGGTCGCATTGAAGGCGGCCTCGACTTCGAGAAACGCATCCTCCAGATCTACGACACCTGTCGCCAGCCCGAGCAGATCGAAGCCGCTTTCAACGCCCTGCAAGCGGAGCTGGAAGAAGTCATTGCCGACCGCATCAAAGACACGCAGTCCCAGCTACTGGAGAATTTTGACGAGGATGTCCACGACCGGCTCAAGCTGCGATTGGACGAGGCTGAAGCGAGGCTCGACAAACTGGGGCGCTGGTTCTGGGGTGTCACCTGCTTTGCATTGGACGGCCGCGCGCGCTTCGACGAGCAGTCCTACGCGTTTTCTCTGAGCACGCCGCCAACTGGAATCGCCGCAGGTCGCTATCAGCTCATTCGCGGTGCGGCGCAGCCGGACATGCTGGCGCACGCCTACCGTCTCAGCCACCCGCTGGGGGAATGGAGCATTGATACCAGCCTGAATGCGGCCACGCCCGTCGCCACCTTGAAGCTCGACTACGGCAAACACGGCGCACGCGTTTCCGTCATCGAGAGACTGCGCGGTATGTCCGGCTGGTTGACGCTGGCCCGACTGGAAGTCACCGCCTTCGAGACCACCGAGGCGCTGCTGTTCTCCGGTCTCACTGACGATGGTCAGGTGTTGGATCAGGAAGCCTGCGAAAAGCTAATGGCCATTCCAGCAGCAGGCAAACCCACTCCTTTGAGCACTTCCGTGCCTGAGGCACTGCTGGCCAACAGCCAGCGTGCGGTCGCCGCCACGATTGCCCAGGTACTGGAAGCCAACCAGCGCCTCTTCAATGAAGAACGCGACAAGCTGGAACGCTGGGCTGATGACAAGCTGCTGGCCGCAGAGGAAGCCCTGAAGAACACCAAGGCGCGCATCGCCCAATTGAAGCGCGACGCGCGCAAGGCTGCCACGTTGCAGGAGCAGGAAGGCATTCAGCGCGAACTGTCTGAGCTGGAGCGCAAGCAGCGACGCCTGCGTCAGGAAATTTTCGCCGTCGAGGACGAAATCATCGCCAAACGCGACGAACTGATTGCCTCGCTCCAGCAGCGCCTGCAAGAGACAACCAGCCACGAGACCCTGTTCAGCATCCGCTGGCAGGTCATCTGAACGCAAACTCTTCGAAGAATCAGATATCCCCGGATCAGCATCCCATGACCACCCAACAGAATCCCAAATTCCAGGAGCTCGTCGCCAAGCTGCGCGAGATCTTCCAGATCGACCGCCCGGAACTGGACTTCGGCATCTATCGCATCCTCAACGCCCGGGCTGGCGAGATCAACGACTACCTTGAGAATCGGCTCGCTGCAAAGGTGCAGGAGGCACTGGCCGTCGGCAGCGCCGCCAACACACAGCACCTGCAGGCGGAGCTGCAAGAAGCCGAGAAGAGCGCACAGACACTGGGTGTAAGCCCTGACAGCGTACCTAAAGTGCAGGAACTACGCGCCAAGCTGAAGGCGGCCACCGCGGGCAGCAGCGAACATGAGAACGCCGTGTTCTCGCACCTGCTCACCTTTTTCTCGCGCTACTACCAGGACGGCGACTTCATCAGCCAGCGCCGTTACAAGGGCGACACCTACGCCATCCCTTACGCGGGCGAAGAGGTGATGCTGCACTGGGCCAACAAGGATCAGTACTACACCAAGAGCGGTGAGAACTTCAGCAACTACAGCTTCAGGCTTGAAGACGGTCGCACGGTGCATTTTCGCCTTGTCGCAGCCGACACCGCCAAGGACAACCGCAAGGACAACGACAAGGAGCGCCGCTTTGCCCTGGTAGCGACCAAGACCGTTATACGCATGGATGAAAACGGCGACGAGGTCGAAGAAGAGCTGGTGCCAGTGGAGGAAGTTGCGGGCAGTGACGGCAACCAGGAGCTGATCATCCGCTTCGAATATGCCGCCCAGCCCAAAGGCACCAAGCAGGAGGCGCTGGTCACCAAGGCCGTAGAGGCCGTGCTGGCGGACGCTGCCGTCAAGGCCCGTTGGCTTGCCCTGGGCAACCGTGCACCTACCGAGAAGAATCCGCAGCGCACCCTGCTCGAAAAGCACCTGAGCGACTACACCACCAAGAACACGGCGGACTACTTCATCCACAAGGATCTGGGTGGTTTCCTCCGGCGCGAGTTGGACTTCTACATCAAAAACGAAGTGCTGCATCTGGATGATATGCAGAGCGCGGGCGCGTTTGCCGACATCGAAAAGAGCCTGCGAATGATCCAGTGCCTGCGCAGCATCGCGCTGGAATTGATCACCTTCCTGGCGCAGTTGGAAGACTTTCAGAAGAAGCTGTGGCTGAAAAAGAAGTTCGTTGTCTCCAGCCACTACTGCATCACGCTGGATCGAGTGCCGGAGTCTCTTTACCCGATGATCGTCGCCAACCAAAAGCAGTGGAATCAGTGGGCAAGCCTAAGACTACTCAAGGACGCAAACAAAGATGTTGCGTCACATGTGCTGCCTGGCACCATTGCATTCCTCAAGGCGAATCCGCATTTGACGGTCGATACCTCTTTGTTTGACAAGGACTTCCTGGCCCAACTTCTTGCATCAGTTGATGATCTAGATGCGTTCATTGATGGGACCTTAATTAAGAGCGACAATTTTCAGGCGGTCCAACTTATTTCGCAGAGATACAAGAATGCGGTGGACTACATCTATCTCGACCCTCCCTATAATACCTCTGAAAACAGTTTTGTTTACAAGAATCAATACAAGGAATCATCGTGGCTTTCGATGATTCAAAGCCGCGTCTCTCCCGCCCTTAGTATTTTGAAGGAATCGGGAGTCATGAGTTGTGCAATTGATGACTATGAGCTCCCATATCTTGAAGGCCTGCTTGACGCCGTTTTTCAGCCGGAAAATAGGTTGGGCAATCTCGTGGTGGAAATCAAACCTTCGGGTCGAACAAACGACAAATATCTGGCAACAAGCCATGAATATTTGCTGTTCTACGCGAAGAATGCTATCGAGGCAAATATTGACTTTTTCCCCTTATCTTACGAGCAGGCAGCCCAGTACAGCCTAGGAGATGGCGATGGTAATTTTAAATGGAGAGACTTTCTGAGGACTGGCGGTTACTCGACGCCCCAAGAGAGGCCAAACTCTTACTACCCAATCTTCTTTAACCCTGAGACCAAACAGGCTGCTCTCGAGGAATTTGAGGGTGCCATAAAAATTCTCCCAATCGACAGCGAGGGTAATCACCGGGTTTGGAGAAAAACCCCTCCCTCTTTTCTGGAGCACTTGAGGAAGGGGGAGATAAATTTCTCAACCAATCGAAAGGGTGAATGGAAAGTTCAACTTATTGACCGTATAAAAGATGGGATAAGACCTAAAAGCGTTTGGGTCAACCCAAAATACGACGCATCTTCGCATGGAACAAAACTGCTTAAGGCTCTTTTCGGCGAAGGCGCCGGATTTTCGTTCCCGAAGAGCATTAATGCAGTTGAGGATGCATTGCACATCAACTGTGCATCCAAAAAAGATTCCTTTGTGGTCGATTATTTCGCAGGCTCAGGAACAACCGGTCATGCACTGATCAATCTGAATAGAAAAGATTCTGGATCAAGAAAGTATCTGCTTGTTGAACAAGGCGACTATTTTGATAGCGTGATCAAGCCCCGTATTCAGAAGGTCGTCTACTGCCCAACATGGAAAGATGGTCGGCCGTCCACAAATAGCGAAGGTATGTCGCATACCTTCAAGGTGCTTTATCTAGAGAGCTACGAAGACACCCTGAACAACCTGCAACTGCGCCGTACGTCCGCGCAGGATGATCTGCTAAAAACCCTGCCGCAGCAGGCCAAGGACGACTACCTGATCAACTACGTGCTGGACGTGGAGAGCCGTGGCTCGCTACTGTCGGTGGAGGACTTCAAGAAGCCCTTTGACTACACCCTCAACGTGGCCGTGGATTCGGCGGGCGCGTTCGAGCCACGCAAGATCGATCTGGTCGAGACCTTCAATTACCTGATCGGTCTGCGCGTCAAGCACATCGACATGCAACCGGCGCGCGGTTTTGTCACCGTGACCGGCACCTTGCCCAGCGGTGAAAGCTGCCTCGTGCTGTGGCGCGACTGTGATGTGCTGGACTATGAAGGTGTCGCCAAGCTGTGCGACAAGCTGGCCATCAACCCGGCGGACAACGAGTTTGACGTGGTCTACATCAACGGCGACCACAACATTCCCACCGTGCTGACGCAGACAGCGGAGGAAGGTGGTGCCACCCGCGTGCTCAAGCTGCGCCAGATCGAGCCGGAATTTCTGGCGCGCATGTTTGATGTGGAGGATGTGTGATGGCTAATTTTGGAACCCCTAGCATTCAGCAACGAGAGCCAGAACCGGCACGCATCAAGTCCGTCACCATTGAGGGTTTCCGCAGCCTGCGCAGTATCCAGAATCTGGAGCTGCCGCAGCTCACGGTGCTGATTGGGGCCAACGGCGCAGGCAAGTCCACCCTGATCCGATTCTTCGAGATGCTGAGCTGGATGCTCAAGGCGAAGAACCTGCAGGAGTTCGTGCTGCGCCACGGCGGCGGCGATGACCAGTTTTTCATGGGTGCCCGGAAGACCTCGCGCATCCATGCCGAGTTGTGCCTTGAAACCGCATCGGGCTACAACGACTATCGGTTTGATCTGGCCCACATCTCGGCCGGCGATTCCGTGATGGTGATGAACGAAGCCTATCGGTATTCGGCGCATGACATCCCGACCAAGGCGAAGTGGACCGAGATTGAAGGGGTGGGAAAAGAGTCCAGCCTGTTGGAGAAGAAGAGCAAGACGGCCCAGACCATCGTCAACCTTTTGCGTCAGTGCTCCACCTATCAGTTTCACGACACATCCATCAACGCCGCCATTCACAACCGCTGGGATGTCACCGAGTCGTTCCGCCTACGCTCGGACGGCGGCAACCTCGCGGCTGTGCTGCTCGACTTGCGCAATGGCGACCGCAAACGCTACGAGCTGATCGTCAAGCAGATTGGCCGGGTGTTGCCGGCGTTCAAGGATTTTGTACTGGAAGAAGAAGCCGGCAAGGTGTTGCTGCGCTGGGTGGGGCGGCAAAGCGACAAGGTGTTCGGCTCTCATCTCACCTCGGACGGGTCGCTGCGCCTGTTCTGTCTGTTGACCCTGCTGAACCTTCCGCCCGAGCGCTTGCCGGACGTGCTGTTCTTCGATGAGCCCGAACTGGGGCTGCATCCGCACGCCATTACCCTGGTGGCCGAGATGTTCAAGCGCTTGTCGAAGAAGCGGCAGATCTTCATCGCCACGCAGTCGCCCTACCTGGTGGACTGCTTCGAGCTGGAAAACATCATCGTGGCCAGCGCCAACAATGGCGAGACCGTGTTGCGCAATCTGCCGCGCGAGCACTATCAGCGCTGGCTGGACGAGGAATACCAGCTATCCGACATCTGGTTGCAGCAGGCCACAGGCGGCGTGGCCTGGCTGGGTGAGCACCAGCCCGTCAAGCGGGAAGGTTCTATGGATGCGGGGCAACTCGAATGATCCGGGTATGCATCATTTGCGAAGGCCCCACCGAGGTGGAGTTCGTCAACCGCTGCCTGGAGCCCTACCTGCGGCCCAGCGGCGTCAGCGCCTACGGCACCGTGTTGAGCGCCAGATCAGGGCGGCATCGGGGTGGGCGTGTCACCGTGGATCGGCTGGCCAAAAAGATTTCACTGCACTACAGCGAGGCCGATCGCGTCTCCACGCTGGTTGATTTCTACGGTTTTCAGGACCGCGCAGGCCGCACCCGCGCCCAACTGGAGGCCGACATTGCCGCAGCTGCGCGGGCCATCACTACGGGCTATGACTCGCGCTACGTGCTGCCGTATGTGCAGATGCATGAATTCGAGGGGCTGCTGTTCACCAACCCCGCGGACTTTGAATGGGCAGAAGACGGCTGGAGCGAAGACGTGAAAGCGAAGTTGATGGCGGTGGCACAGGCGTTCCCGAATCCGGAAGACATCAACGACAGTCCCGAGACCGCACCATCCAAGCGGATTCTGAGCATCTTTCCCGAGGGCACGTATTCAAAGCCCGAGCATGGCCCGTTGATCGCCGAGGCCATCGGGATTGACGCGATGCGCCAGAAGTGTGCGCAGTTCGATGCCTGGGTTGCTCATCTGCAGGCATGGGGTAATTGAAATGGCACGGCAAACAAAAAATCAGAAGAAACGCAGCTTCCATCAGGAGCTGGTGCTCAACCGCTGGGTGCTGGGTTTCTTTCAGGGCGGCACGCTGGCGGCACTCAAGATGCGCTTGGGCGATGACCGCTTCGAGGGCATCGACGAGGACGGCCAGACCAAATTCTTCCACGAACTGATCCGAGGCTTGTTCGATCCCAACAAGGTGCCCGAGTCCGACCTGCGGCGCTACGACTTAAACGTCGTCGCCCATTGGCAGGCCATCACCGCCCAGCGCAACAAGCTGGAAGGCCACGAACTGCAGATGAAGTACTTCCAGTACCTTTCGCTGCTGTTCACCGAGCTGTATCTGGACTGGTACTTCAACCACCGTCAGGACTTGCTCGATGGCCTGAACGAGGAGATGGTTCGCTACCGTGCCGAGAACGGCGCGGAGCCGTTCCGTGACTTCGAGGCGGACGACCTGAACAAGATCGCCTTCTGGAATGCCACCGGCAGCGGCAAGACCCTGCTGCTGCACGTCAACATCCGCCAGTACCTGCACTACTTCCAGGCGGGGCGCAGCGATCACTTTCCCGACAAGATCATCCTGCTCACGCCCAACGAAGGGTTGAGCCGTCAGCATCTGGAGGAGCTGCACCTGTCCGGCTTCGGGTTCTCGCAGTTCTTCAACAAGGCCCAGTCACCCGCGCGCGGCACCATCGAAATCATCGACATCAACAAGCTGGGCGATGAGATGGGCGAGAAGACCGTCGCCGTGGATGCCTTCGAGGGCAACAACCTGGTGCTGGTGGATGAAGGGCATCGCGGCACGGGCACGGCAGCGGGCGCATGGATGGCGCGGCGCGATGCGCTGGTGCGCGGTGGTTTTGCCTTTGAGTACTCGGCCACCTTCGGGCAGGCGGTGGCGAAGGGGATGATCGTCGAGAAGGCCGAAGAAGAAAGTCTCAAGTCCAAATGGAAGCTGGCTTACCCCGGACAGCGCTTCAACCTTGCTTCCGCCAAATCAGATCCGGCCCTTGCACTAACCGCTGAAGACAAGCGCCGTGCGCGCATCACTGCTACGCGCGAGATTTACGCCAAGTGCATCCTGTTCGACTACTCGTACAAGTTCTTCTATGAGGACGGCTACGGCAAGGAGTCGCTGATCCTCAACATGAGCGGCGATGCCTACGCGCAGGCGGACAATGCCCGCAAATACTTTATGGCCTGCCTGCTTTCCTATTACCAGCAGCTTTGGCTGTGGGATACGCACCGTAACAAGCTGGTCGATTTCAACATTGAAAAGCCGCTTTGGGTGTTCGTGGGCAACACGGTGTCAGGCGAGGAGTCGGACATCCTGGAAGTGGTGAACTTCCTCGCCGACTTCCTGAACAGCGAAGCGCAGATCAAGAGCTGGCTGACCGACCTGATTGCCGACAAAGCGCAGATTTTGGACGCCAAGGGCAACAACATCTTCAGCGGGCGCTTCACGCCCCTGATGGGCTTCAGCGGTCGCGTGGATGATCTGTACGCCGACATTCTGCAGCGCGTGTTCAATGCCTCGGCCCGTCAGCGCTTGAAACTGGTCAACATCAAGAGCAGCAAAGGTGAATTGGCGTTACGCGTGGGCGATGCCGATCCCTTTGGTCTCATCAACATCGGCGACGATGCAGGCTTCTTCGGGATGGCGGAAGAAGCGGAAACCTTCGACACCGAACGCGACGACTTCGGCGGCGCACTGTTCGGCACATTGAACAACAAGGACAGCCGCCTCAACGTGCTGATTGGCTCGCGCAAGTTCACGGAAGGCTGGAGCAGTTGGCGCGTGTCCACGATGGGGCTGCTGAACATGGGCAAGGGAGAGGGCTCCCAGATCATTCAATTGTTCGGGCGTGGTGTGCGCCTCAAAGGCAAAGACTTTTCGCTCAAGCGCAGCTTGCCGCACGAGAGGCCCAAAGGCGTGCATCTGGACAAGCTGGAGACACTGAACATTTTCGGCGTGCGCGCCAGCTACATGGCTGCGTTCAAAGACTACCTGCGCGAGGAAGGCATCACGCCCAGTGACGAAGTGCTGGAGCTGGACTTCCCGACGCGGGCCAACCTTCCCAAGGGCAAGCTCAAGACCCTGGCGCTGAAGGATGGCTACAAGGACAACCAGAAACTCGGCTTCAAGCGCACGCACTTCCCGTGGCTGTACGAGATTCCTGCGCAGTTCCAGGGCAAGATCAAGCTACCCCATGTGGTGCTTGACCTGTACCCGCGCGTCGAAGCGCTGTCCAGCAAGGACAAGGGCACAGTCCCCACGACGGGAGCCCGCAACGAGGGCAAACTGAATCAGACGCTGTTTCCGGCTTTCAATTGGGATCGCGTCTATCTGGCCTTGCAGGATTACAAGCTGCAGCGCAGCTGGAGCAACTTGCGGCTGGAACGGCAGAAGCTGATCGACTTCTGCGCAGGCGCGCAGGACTGGTACACGCTGTTCATTCCGGCGGCGGAACTGAACGTGACGACCTTCGCCGATATCCGCAAGCAGGAAGACATCCTGCTGCGACTGCTGACGGACTACACCGACCGCTTCTACAAGGCCCTGAAGACGGGCTACGAAGGCCAGTTCTACGACATCACCCACATCGACGAAGACCACGGGTCGATGCTCAAGCTGTACCAGTTCGAGATCGAGAACAGCGACGACGGTCTGGAGTATCAGGCGAAGCTGGAAGTGCTGAAGAAACTGGTGGCGGACGGCAAGATCGGCCAGGCCAGCCAATGGAACGCGCCACACATGGTGGCCATCAGCTTCGACCGGCACTTGTACTACCCACTGCTGGCATTGGAAGACAAGGATGCAGTGCCGCTGAAGCTGCGTCCGCTGGCGTTTGACGCGCCAAGCGAATGGGAGTTTGTCCGCGATCTGGAGGCGTTCTACAACTCCGGCGAAGGCAAGGAAGCGATTGGCCCACGCAGTCTGTACCTATTGCGCAATGCGGATCGGGAAGAGAAAGGGCTGGGCTTCGCGTTGGCGGGTAACTTCTATCCGGACTTCCTGCTGTGGCTGGTGGACGATGCCAGCGGCAAGCAGTGGCTGACCTTTGTCGATCCGAAGGGACTGCGCAATCTCGACCTGTCGCACCCCAAGCTGGGTCTGTACAAGGAAGTGAAGACCCTGGAAACAACGCTGGCGGCGCAGGCCAAGGCGGGCGAAGCGCCGCTGGTCTTGAATGCCTTCGTCCTCTCGCCGACAAAATTCGCAGACCTGCTCAACGTGGGCGACCCCACAAAAAAGGCCGAGCTGGAAAGCCGCAACGTGCTGTTCATGGAAGACGGTGCCAGCTCTTACTTGAAGAGGCTGTTTCAGGTGCTGGCCTGTGACCTGCCCCCTTCAGGCGTGCCAACT
>NZ_ALEE01000682.1 GCF_000282995.1 Melaminivora alkalimesophila | reverse complement strand
CCCCCCCCAGCCGGTCGTGCGTGTTGACCGCCTCCAGGGCGCCGGCCAGCGCGTAGATGCGCGCAAGGTCAATGATCGGCACGATGCCGCCGTGCTTGAGGTCCACCGTGCCGGGATGCGCGCCGCCGCGCTGGGCCTTGATCTGGCCGAACAGGCCGAGCGGCGGCCGCTGCCCCAGCGCGTTGCCCACCATGTGCGCCAGGAACAGCCCGTTGCCGCGGGTGCGCTCCAGCATGTCGCGGCGCAGGCCCTGCAGCAGCTGCGCGTCGCCGCACACGGCGCGCATGTCGAAGAACACGCCGGTGAGCATCAGCGCCTTGCCGTCGGGCTGGCGCGTCCACTGCGAAAAATAACCGTCCCACTGCGCACGCGGCTGGCGCCACTCGGGCGTCATCGCCATGATGCCACCCGGGCAGTGGACGTAGCCGCAGGCGTCCAGGCCATCGCACACGAAGCGCGCCAGGCGTTCGAAATACGCACCATGCCCGGCCTCGCGGTAGTCGTCCGACAGCACCAGGCAGTTGTCCTGGTCGGTGCGCGCCGCCTGCTCCATGCGCGCCTGCGAGCCGGCCGCCACCCAGGCATAGGGCACGGGCGGAGGGCCGAGCTGCTGCTCGGCCAGCTGGATCAGCCGGATGGTGAAGGCGTCCGTCACCGAGGTGATGACGATGCCGGTGTTGTGCGCGCTGGTGTCGGCGCGGGCCAGGCTGGCCTGCAGGTGGCGCACGCGCGCGCTGCAGGCGACCAGCCCCGCCAGGTCGGTCTGGCGATAGATGTCCTGCGTCAGGTGCAGCGCAAACGGGCTCTGCAGCTTGCCCAGGTCGGAGGCCGTCACCATCCCGACCAGCTCCTCGCCGTCCAACACCGGCAGGTGGTGGATGTTGTTGCGCGCCATCAGCGCCATGGCGTCGAGGATCGGCTGGTGGCGCTGCGCGGTCAGCAGCTCGGCCGTCGCCACCTCGGCCACGGGGCGCGTGGGGTCGACCCCCGCGGCGAGCACGCGCTGGCGCAGGTCGCGGTCGGTGACCAGGCCCGACAGCCGCCCCTGGTGGGTCAGCAGCACCGAGGACACTCCCGCCTCGGCCATGCGCTCGGCGGCGCTGCGGATGCTCTGGCTCCCGTCGATGCACACCGGCGCGCGCCGCACCAGGCTGCCCACCGGGCCGGCCAGCAGGCCTTCGGCTCCCGAAACGCGATCCATCGCTGCCTCCTCGGGCGCGGCGCGCCGCCTAGTACTTGAGCCGGGCATAGTAGGTTTCCTGCGAGCGCGCACGCGCCTGGCCGAGGGTGACGATCCCCGCCTCGCGCAACAGCGGAATCAGCCGCAGCAGGATTTCCGCCGTCACCAGCGCATCGCCCAGCGCCGTGTGGCGCCCCCGCACCGCGACCCCCAGGCGCTCCGCGATCGCTTCGAGCCGGTGCGATTCCTGGTGCGGGTGGACCAGCGCCGACAGCAACAGGGTGTCGAGCACCGGCTGCTGGAAGCGCAGCCCGGTGCGCGGCTCCAGCAGCTGCAGGAAGCGCATGTCGAAGGCGGCGTTGTGGCCCACCAGCACGGTGTCGCGCGCGAACTGGTGGAAGGCCGGCAACACCTGCTCGATCCGCGGCTGTCCGGCCACCATCTGTGCGGTGATGCCATGGATGGGGATGCCCGCCTCCGGGATGTCGCGGCCGGGGTCGATGAGCTGCTCGAAGGATTCGTGCCGCAGCAATCGGCCGTTGACCACGCGCGCCGCGCCGATCTGGATGATCTGGTCGCCGCCGGCCGGGTCGAGCCCGGTGGTCTCGGTGTCGAACACCGTATAGACCAGCTCGGTCAGCGGGCGCTCGTCGAGTTGGTTGTCCGCTCCCGTGACGGCAAACAGGTCGAAATCGAAGAATTCCGGCCGCCCGTCCAGGGGCTGCGCCTCGGCCACCACCTCGTCCGCGCCGCCCGCCAGCGGCAGCAGGAATCGAAAGAACGCCTGGTGCGAGGCCCGGTGGCGCTCGAACCACATCTCGGCGTCGTGGCGCTCCAGCACGTCGCGCACCGACAGCGGATGCACCTCGCCGCCGATGCGCATGGGGTCAATCTCCCAGCCCATCACGGTTTCGGTGTTCACCGCATGGCCGACCCACGCCAGATCCAGCCGCGCCCGCCCGCCCTCGCGCGCCAGCCGCAGCTGCAGGCTGCGCACCCCGAACTCCTCCACCAGGCGCCCTCCCAGGTGGACCAGCGCCTGCAACAGCGAAAAGCTGTCCAGGCGCAGCCACAGCAGCGCATCGACCTCCCCGGCCGTGACCGGCACTCCGCATTGTGCCGCCACCTGGCGGGTCGCCAGCTCGACGAACTCCGAGCCGCGCATGTCCTCCAGCGGCCAGCGGGTGCGCAGCGCCTCGGCCGAGCGGCGCGCCACGGCATCGACACGCTCCACCAGCGTGGCGACCTCGTGGCGCAGCACGCCGAGGAAGCGCTCGCGCATCTCCGGCTCCAGATCGTCGTAGTCCAGCATGTCCAGCGCCGCCTGCGCACTCGCCAGCGCCGCCCGGCTGCCTTCCGTGAGGCCGTGCAGCAGCTGGCCGCGCGCCGTCTCCTCCTCGAAACTGCGCGTGATGTTGTCCAGCATCAGCACGAAGCCGTCGATGTCGCCGTCGCCGTCCGCGTCGGTCACCGGCGCCAGCTGCGCGCGCAACAGCTGCCCGGCGCGCGTGGTGGTGACGAACTGCGCCGAAGGGTGGGCCGCCCCGCGCGCCAGGCGCTGCTGCACCCGCTCCAGCGCGTGCGCCACCAGCCGCTGGTCGAAGACCGCGTAGATCGAGCGGCCGATGCCCACCAGCTCGGCGCCGCCGGCCAGCTGCGGCGCCTCCGACAGGGCGCGAAACTGCATGCGCGCGCGGTTGTTGTACAGCAGGATGCGCCCCTCGCGGTTGCACACCACCACGCTCTGCGTCAGCTCGGCCATCAGGGCCGCCAGGCGATTGCGCTCCTGGCGCACGCTGGCGCTGGCGCGCGCCACCTCGGCGGCGATGTCGGCGCGCAGCGCATCGCGCTGGTCGGCCAGCGCCTGGATGGTCTGGACCAGCATCTGCTGGTCGGCCGCAGGGCGGGCCGGCAGCCG
>NZ_ALEE01000681.1 GCF_000282995.1 Melaminivora alkalimesophila | reverse complement strand
GGGCCGGCAGCCGCAGCGGCTCCGCGGCATTCACCAGGGCGCGCGTCTGCTCCGCCAGGGCCTGCCAGGCCTGTGCCCGCGGCAGCCACCAGCGCTGCAGCGCCGCCACCGCCGCCGCGGTGCCCACCGCCCAGCCCAGCGCCAGCAGCGGCGCGCCGCGCAGCGCCAACTCCGCAAAGCGTGCCCGCTCGGGCGCCGGCAGTGGCAGGCCCACCAGCACCAGCCCGAGCAGCAGGCAGGCGCCCAGCGCCAGCCCCGCCGCCAGCCCCGCCCGCAGGAGCAGACCGCGCCTCAGGACGGCCTCCCCACCATCTCCGCCACCTTCTGCACCAGCTCGCGCGTGGAAAAGGGCTTGGTCATGTAGCCGTCGGCGCCCAGCGCGAGGCCCTTGCTGATGTCGGTGTCGCGCCCCTTGGCGGTGAGCATCAGGATGCGCACCCCTTCCAGCTCCGGGTCGGCGCGCACCTCCTGGCAGACCTCGAAACCGGTCCTGCCGGGCATCATCACATCCAGCAGCACCAGCGCCGGCCGCTCGCGCCGCAGCGTCGCCAGCGCCTCGTCGCCATCGGCGGCGAGCAACACCTCGTAGCCCTCGCGCCTGAGCAGGTATTCCAGCGAAACGACGATGTTCGGCTCGTCGTCGGCCACCAGCACCTTGTGTGTCATGTCTCCCGTCCTTTCTCCCCGGCGGTCGCCGGCCG
>NZ_ALEE01000680.1 GCF_000282995.1 Melaminivora alkalimesophila | reverse complement strand
CGGTCGCCGGCCGCAGCCGCGGCAGCGAGAAATGGAAGGTCGCGCCCTGCCCGACCTCCGAATGCACGCCGATGCGCCCGCCGTAATGTTCCACGATCTGCCGGCAGATGGGCAGCCCCAGGCCCGTGCCCTGGCGGCGCTGGCGCGGGTCGCCCACTTGGCGGAACTTGTCGAAGGCCGCCTGCTGCTCCTCGGCGGAGATGCCCGGGCCGTTGTCCGTCACCGACACCGTCAGCCAGTCGCCATCGGCCTGCAGCCGCAGCCGCACCCGCCCCGCTCCCGGCGGCACGAACTTGATGGCATTGGACAGCAGGTTGAGCATGACCTGCTGCAGCTTGTCCGGATCGGCGCGCACCCACAGTCCGCCGCCCTCCGGGCCCCCTTCCGGCAGGTCCAGCTCCAGCTCGCTGCCGCGCTCGCGCAGCAGCTCGCGCGTGGTCTCCGCGGCCTGCGCCACCAGCGCGCGCAGGTCCAGCTCGACATCGTTCCACTGCGCCCGCCCGGCCTCGATCTTGGCCAGGTCCAGCACCTGCGTGACCAGGCGCGAGAGCCGCTCGGCCTCCGCCACCACGATGTCGATGAACTGCTGGCGCTGGGCGGCCGGCATGTCCGGGTCGTCGCGCATCAGCTCCGCCAGCGCCCGGATCGAGGTCAGCGGCGTGCGCAGCTCGTGCGTCACGGAGGACATGAACTCCTCGCGCAGCTCGTCCAGGCCCTTGAGCTGCTCGTTGGCCTCGCGCAGGCGCTGCGTCGCCTCCTCCAGCGAGCGCGACTTTTCCTCCAGCGCACGCGAATAGGCGCGCAGCTGCGAAGCCTCCTCGAGCATGCTCAGCACGTCGTCGGTGGTCAGCGACTCCTCCTTGGACACCGAGGCCACCAGCACCCGCGCCGAGGCCCCGCCCACCGCCCCCGCCAGCTTGGTCTCGATGAAGCTCACGAACTGCGCGTCGGCACGTGCCAGCGACTGCGCCCCCCAGCGCCGTGCGTACTCGTCGAACAGCGCCTGCGTGCGGCTGCGCCCGAAGAGGCGCAGGCACAGCTGGCGCAGGTCCTCCACCCGCGCCTCGCCGCGCCAGAAGATCGGTGTGGCATCGCCATCGCGCCGCCCGGCATCGACGAAGATCAGTGCCTGGCTGGTCTCGCGCGCCGAGGGCTCGCGCGCCAGTGACAGCGCGATGTAGACCGAGACGTTCAGCAGCAGGCTCCAGAACAGCGAGTGCGTCAGCGCGTCCAGCCCGTCCAGGCCGAACAGCGCCTCCGGCCGCAGCCACCACAGGCCAGCCGGCCCCTCGCGCACGAAGGCGTCGTCCAGCCAGCCCGACTTGGCGATCGAGGGCAGCATCAGCGTGTAGACCCAGACCCCGAAACCCGCCGACAGCCCGCCCAATGCCCCCAGCCGCGTGCCGGCGCGCCAGTACAGCCCGATCAGCGCCGCCGGCGCGAACTGCGCCACCGCCGCGAAGCTGATCAGCCCGATGCTCACCAGCGCGTAGGCTTCGCTCGCCACATGGAAATAGGCATAGCCCAGCAGCAGCAGCAGCAAGATGGTGATGCGCCGGATGTTGAGCAGGATGCGCGTCAGGTCCGACAGCCCCTCGCCCACCAGCGCGCGCCAGCGCAGCAGCAGCGGCAGCACCAGCTCGTTGCTGACCATGATCGACACCGCGATGCTCTCGACGATCACCATCCCGGTCGCGGCCGACAGCCCGCCAATGAACACGAACAGCGCCAGCCCGCCCTGCCCGGCCGCCAGCGGCAGCGACAGCACGAAGTTGTCCGGGTTGACGGGCTGGCCCGCGAAGAACAGCAGCCCCCCCAGGGCGATCGGGATCACGAACACGTTGATCGCCAGCAGGTAGGCCGGAAACAGCCAGCTGGCGCGCCGCAGGTGCTCCTCGTGCACGTTCTCGACCACCATGATCTGGAACTGGCGCGGCAGCATCAGCACCGCCACCATCGACAGCACGTTCATGGTGAACCACTGCGGCCAGGCAAAGGCCGCGCCCTGCTCCAGCCGCATCAGCGCACGCAGCTCCGGCTGCGCCTGCGCACGCGCAAACACGTCGGCGAAACCGTCGAACAGCCCGTAGGTCACGAAGGCGCCGACGGCCAGGAAGGCGATCAGCTTGACCACCGACTCGAAGGCGATGGCCGCGACCATGCCCTCGTGGCGTTCGGTGGCGTCCAGGTGGCGCGCGCCGAAGATCATGGTGAAGCCGGCCAGCACCAGCGCGAGGTAGAAGGTGCTGTCGCGGCTCCAGGGCACCTGCGTCGCCTGCTCGACCACCCCGGGCGTGGTCAGCAGCCCGTAGGCGGCCGACACGGCCTTGAGCTGCAGCGCGATGTAGGGCACCACGCCCACGATGGCGATCACCGTCACGCCCACGGCCAGCAGCCGGCTCTTGCCGTAGCGGCTGGCGATGAAGTCGGCGATCGACGTGATGCGCTGCGCCTTGGCGATGCGCACGATCTTGCGCAGCACCATCCAGCCCAGCACCATCGCCATGGTCGGCCCCAGATACACCGGCAGGAACCACAGCCCCTCGCTGGCCGCGCGGCCCACGCTGCCGAAGTAGGTCCAGGCGGTGCAGTACACCCCCAGCGACAGCGCATACACCCAGGGGCTGTTGATGAGCGAGCGCCCGCGCGCCGCGCGCCGGTCGCCCACGTAGGCGACCACAAACAGCAAGGCCAGGTAGGCCAGCGAGACGGCCAGGACCAGCGGGGCGCCCATCGCTCAGCCGTCCCCGGGCGGCTGTGCGCGCGCGCCGCCGGCCGCGCCGCGGCTGCGCCCGCGCTCCACCAGCACTGCCAGCGCCACGATCAGCAACAGCCAGATGGCAAAGGCCGCCGCTGGCAGCAGCGGCCAGCCCAGGACGAACTGCTCACGGTCCCAGATGCTGAACAGCGGAAAGTTCAGCAGCAGCCAGCCCGCCGCAAACAGCCCGAGCAGGCGTTCCCTGAGCCGGTTCCTGCGCATCTCGCCCCCTCCCGCGCCATCTCAGTCAGCGGCAGGCGCTCCGGAAAATGGCGCTTTCCGTGGAAATCCCCTCCACCGGCCCGGTCGGCCTGCCATCCTTCGCGTCGAAGGCCACGCGCTCCTGGGTTTCGCAGTTGAGCACATAGGCCTGGGTTTCCAGGCGCTCCAGCGGATCCTTGTGGAAACGGTATTCGAAATATTCCACCAGCCGCTGGCCGTCCTGCAGCCGCGTGCTGTGCTTTCCGTCCAGGGCCACGAAGGCATTGACCGCCGGATGGAGGTAGCTCCAGGGCTTGAGCAGGCTGCGGCCCCGCTCCTCGTGGACCACGACCGTGCCTTCGGGCAGCTGGCTGCGCTTGAAATCGTACCAGTCATAGTCGTAATAGGCGAGGTAGCCCAGCATGCCGGCCGCGGCCGACGCCGGGATCCACCATTTGGCCAGCCGGTTGCGCGTGGCCTTCCGCACGAAAAAGGCCAGGCCCCCGAGGCACAGGCCCATGACCAGAACGCCCACCAGATGCCAAATCATTGTTGTTCCATCCCTGACAAAAAAGGTGGGCCTTCACCGAAAGCCCACCTGCAAGCTGCAACCCTTTCAGGATTGCACAGCCATCACGGGTAACGCACGTGGCGCACCATGTCCTTGGTCTCCTCGGTCGTGTCCTCGGTGGCCAGGGAAACGATCACCGACACGGCGATGTTGATCGCCGCCCCGATGCAGCCCACCGACAGCGGCGAGATGCCCAGGATCCAGTGCTCCGGCGTGTTCGGGAAGGAGTTGGTGCCGGGGATGAAGAACCAGCCCAGGTACATGAAGATGTAGGTCACCGTCGCCAGCGAACCGGCCAGCATCCCGGCAATCGCCCCCTTGCTGTTGATGCGCGTGGAGAAGATGCCCAGCACCAGCGCGGGGAAGATCGACGAGGCCGCCATCCCGAAGGCCAGCGCCACCGTCTGCGCCGCAAAGCCGGGTGGATTCAGGCCCAGCCAAGTGGCGACGACGATCGCCCCGACCATCGCGATGCGTGCGTAGAGCATCTCCTTTTGCTCCGTGAGGTGCGGCATCAGCGTGTTCTTCAGCAGGTCGTGGCTCACCGCCGAGGAAATCGCCATCAGCAACCCGGACGCCGTCGACAGCGCCGCCGCGATGCCCCCGGCCGCGATCAGGCCGATGATCCACGCGGGCATGTTGGCGATCTCGGGCAGGGCCAGCACCAGGATGTCGTTGTTCACCGTCAGCTCGTTGCCCTTCCAGTCCTTGGCCCACTCGGCGTTGGTGGTGAGCTCCTTGTTGGCGTCGTTGTAGAACTGGATGCGGCCGTCGCCGTTCTTGTCCTCGAACTTCAGCAGCCCGGTGTGCTCCCAGTTCTTCACCCACTCGGGACGCTCCTCGTACACCAGCGGCGCGGCCTTGGTGCCGTTCGGGTAGATGGTCTCGATCAGGTTCAGGCGCGACATCGCCGCCAGCGCCGGCACCGTGGTGTAGAACAGCGCGATGAACACCAGCGCCCAGGCGGCCGACCAGCGGGCGTCCTGGATGTTGGGCACGGTGAAGAAGCGGATGATCACGTGCGGCAGGCCGGCGGTGCCGACCATCAGCGTCAGCGTGAACAGGAACATGTTCCACTTGTTGCTGACGTCGGCCGTGTAGTCCTGGAAGCCCAGGTCGCGCACCACTTCGTTCAGCTTCTGCAGCAAGGGCATGCCCGAGGCGGTGTGCTCGCCGAACAGGCCCGTCTGCGGCAGGAAGTGGCCGGTCATCATCAGCGACAGGTACACCGCCGGGATGGTGAAGGCCAGGATCAGCACGATGTACTGCGCCACCTGCGTGTAGGTCACGCCCTTCATGCCGCCGAGCACGGCGTAGAAGAACACCACCAGCGCCGAGATGATCAGGCCGGTGGAGCTTTCCACCTCCAGGAAGCGGGCGAAGGCCACGCCGGCGCCGGTCATCTGGCCGATCACGTAGGTGAGCGAGATCACCACCAGGCACAGCACCGCCACCACGCGCGCGGTCTTGCTGGCGTAGCGCTTGCCGACGAAGTCAGGCACGGTGTAGGAGCCGAAGCGGCGCAGGTAGGGCGCCAGCAGGGTGGCCAGCAGCACATAGCCGCCGGTCCACCCCATGATGAAGGCCGAGTTGACGTAGCCGATGGAAATCAGGCCGGCGACCGAGATGAAGGACGCCGCCGACAGCCAGTCGGCCGCCGTGGCAGCACCGTTCATGACCGGGTTGACCTCGCCGCCGGCGATGTAGAACTCGCGCGTGGTCCTGGCCCGGGCCCATACCGCAATCCAGGTATAGATGACGAAGGAGCCGACGACGAAAATGAAGTTGATCCAGAATTGACTCATGGTCGCTTATTCCTTCAGGCCGAATTCTTTGTCGAGCTTGTTCATGCGCCAGGAGTAGAAGAACACCAGCGCCAGAAAAGTGAGGATGGACCCCTGCTGGGCAAACCAGAAACCCAGGTCCGTGCCACCGATCGTGATTCCCATCAGCAATGGGCGCAGCAAAATTCCAAAACCATAGGAAACCGTTGCCCAGATGACCAGGCAGATGGTGATCAGGCGAACGTTCGCGCGCCAATAGGCCTGATCTCTCTCCGTAATTTGTTTAGCCATAAATAACCCCTTGTTTTCGTGTCTTTACACGGCCAGGCTGGATGACTGGTATGAATTACCGCCTCTGTTGCAGTCGTGGTCGCTAGCGCCTCCTTGGTTTTGGTGAACATTGGCCTCAATGCCCGCACGGAAGCGGCGCCGATTTTTTCGGGAAGAAAAAGCGGCGCGGAGGAAAATTCCCTTTTTTCAGGCATTGGCCCGGCACTCTAGGGGGTGGGCTTGCGCCAGACTTACAAAGCCCCGCGCAGGGGCAAAAACAAGGGCAAATCCCTAGACGGGAGGGCCCCGGAAGGCGGAAACCGGGCGCTCAGGCGCCAACCCGGGAGGCGGCGCCACCGGCCGCCCGGTGCGGGAGCAGCAGCACGGGGATGGACTTGCAGGTCGGCGTGCCCGCGCCGTCCGCCACCGCCGACAAGGGCACCAGCGGGTTGGTCTCCGGGTAGTAGGCCGCAAGGTTGCCGCGCGCGATGTCGTAGGCCACCAGCCGGAAGCCGCGCACACAGCGCTCGTGCCCGCCGTCCTCGTCCCACAGCGCATGGATGTCCACCAGCTCGCCGGCCCGCAAGCCCAGCGCGCGCAGGTCCTCGGCGTGGATGAACACCACCTGGCGCTGGCCGTGCACGCCGCGGTAGCGGTCGTTCAGCCCGTAGATGGTGGTGTTGTATTGGTCGTGCGAGCGCATGGACAGCAGGGTGAAGACCTGCCGCGCAGGATTCTGCGCCCGCGCTCGGTGCGCGGGTGTGGGCAGCGGCAGCGCGTGCGCGGCGAACTGCGCCCGGCCCGAGGGCGTCGCCCAGACGCGCTCGCTGGCGGTGTTGCGCAGCCGAAAGCCCCCTGGCACGGCCACGCGCTGGTTGAAGTCGTGGAAGTCCGGAAAGACCTTCTCGATCTCGTCCCGGATGCGGGCGTAGTCCTCGACCAGCCAGCCCCAGGGCACGCGGCTGCGTGCGCCCAGCGTGGCCGCCGCCATGCGCGCGACGATGGCCGGCTCGGACAGCAGGTGCGGCGAGGCCGGCGGGTTGATGCCTTGGCTGATGTGCACCATGCTCATCGAATCCTCGACCGTCACGCCCTGCGGGCCGCCCGCCTGCAGGTCGACCTCGGTGCGGCCCAGGCAGGGCAGGAGCAGCGCCTCGCGCCCGTGCACCACGTGGCTGCGGTTGAGCTTGGTGGCGACGTGGACGGTGAGCGCGCACTGGCGCAGCGCCTTCCAGGCAAGCGGCGTGTCGGGCGTCGCTGCCGCGAAGTTGCCGCCCATGCCGATGAACACCCGGCCCCGGCCGGCCAGCATGTGGTGGATGGCGCCCACCGTGTCCACACCCGGCGCGCGCGGCGGGGCGAAACCATAGACCGCCTCCAGCCGGTCGAGCAACGCCGGCGGCGGGCTCTCCCAGATGCCCATGGTGCGGTCGCCCTGTACGTTGCTGTGCCCGCGCACCGGGCAGGGCCCAGCCCCCGGCCGCCCGATGTTGCCGCGCAGCAGGAGCAGATTCACGATCGCCTCGATGGTCGCGACCGCGTGCTTGTGCTGCGTGATGCCCATGCCCCAGCAGGCGATCACGCGCTCCGCCTTGCAATACACTTCGCCGGCGGCGCGCAGCTGCCCCTCGCTCAGGCCGGACTCTTCTTCCAGCACCCGCCAGGGCGTGGCTGCGAGCTGCGCCGCGAGCGCCTCGAAGCCGGTGGTGTGTTCGGCAATGAAAGCCTCGTCGAGCACGCCGCCGCGCTCCCGGTGCACCTCCAGCACGTGCTTGGCCATGGCCGTGACCGCCGCCAGGTCGCCGCCCACGCGCAGCTGGAAGTAGTGCGTGCTGATCGGCGAGGAGCCCAGCGTCGCCATCTGGCGCTTGTCCTGCGGATCGGCAAAGCGCTCCAGGCCGCGCTCGCGCAAGGGATTGAAGCTCACGATGCGCGCACCGCGCCGGTGCGCCGCGCGCAGCTCGCCGAGCATCCGCGGGTGGTTGGTGCCGGGGTTCTGGCCGAAGATGAAGATCGCGTCCGCCTGCTCGAAGTCGGCCAGCGTGACCGTGCCCTTGCCGGTGCCGAGCTGCGCGCGCATGGCGACGCCGCTGGGCTCGTGGCACATGTTCGAGCAATCGGGGAAGTTGTTCGTGCCGAACTGGCGCACGAACAGCTGGTAGAGAAAGGCCGCCTCGTTGCTGGTGCGGCCGGAGGTGTAGAAGATCGCCTGGTCGGGATCGGCGAGCGCATTGAGGTGGCGCGCGATCAGGGCAAAGGCCTCGTCCCAGCCGATGGGCACGTAGCGGTCGCTGGCGGCGTCGTAGCGCAGCGGGTGCGTCAGGCGCCCCTGCTCTTCCAGCCAGAAGTCGCTTTGCGCCGCCAGCTCGGTGACGGTGTGGCGCGCGAAGAACTCGGGCGTGGCGCGCCGTGCCGTGGCTTCCGCCGCGACAGCCTTGGCGCCGTTTTCGCAGAATTCGAAGGTGGAGTGGGGATTGCGGTCCGGCCAGGCGCAACCGGGGCAGTCGAAGCCCTCCGGTTGGTTGGCCGACAGCAGCGTCCTGGCGCCCTTGACGGGGATGCCGTGGTGCAGCAGTGCATCCTTGACGCTGCTCAGCGCGCCCCAGCCGCCTGCGGGGCCACGGTAGAGGGTGATTTTCTGCTCGGAGGACATGGGGCTATCTTGGTGGCTGGCGGCGGACTGTCAATCGATGGCGGCGCAGCGCCGGCCGGCACCCGGCCCGCGTGCGGCGCCGTCCGACGCAGCGGCGCGCGCCCCGGGCCTAAAAAGGGAAGGCGCCGTGAACGGCGCAGCCGCCCGTCCACCCTCGCCCTTCCAGGAGGTCCTATGCCCCGCATTCCGGATTCCCGCATCGAAGACGCCGATCCGCCCATCCATCCGCGCAAGGTCCCGGCCTCGCAGGACCGGCGCCGCGCGGTGTGGATCATCGTCGCCGCCATCGCCCTCACCTTGCTGGTGGGCGCCCTGGCACGCCTAGTGGCGCCGCGCGAGGATCCCTACCTGCCCGAGAGCCGCGAGGCCACGGGCGCGCATGCGCCGGCGATTCCGGTGCCGCCGGCGCGCTGAGGCGCGCTTCGGGCCGCTCCCGCTCAGCTCCCGCTCAGCTTTTCTTGCTGATGGTGATGGTCGGGAACTTGCTCGAGAAATCCTTGGACTGCTGGGCGACCTTCACCGCCACCTTGCGGGCGATGTTCCTGTAGAGCGCCGCCACTTCGCCCTCGGGCTCGGCGGCCACCGTGGGCTGGCCGCTGTCGGCCTGCTCGCGGATCGACATCTTCAGCGGCAGCGCCCCCAGGTAGTCCAGGCCCTGCGCCTCGGCCATCCTGCGGCCGCCTTCGGCGCCGAAGATGTGCTCCGCATGGCCGCAATGGCTGCACACGTGCACCGCCATGTTCTCGACCAGCCCCAGGATCGGCACGCTCACCTTCTGGAACATGGTGATGCCCTTCTTGGCGTCGATCAGGGCGATGTCCTGCGGCGTGGTGACGATCACCGCGCCGGTGAGGGGCACTTTCTGCGCCATGGTGAGCTGGATGTCGCCGGTGCCGGGCGGCATGTCCACGATCAGGTAGTCGAGATTGTCCCAGCGCGTCTGCATGATGAGCTGCTCCAACGCCTGGCTGGCCATGGGGCCGCGCCAGATCATGGCCTGCGCCTCGTCAACCAGAAAGCCAATGGAATTGATCTGCAGGCCCATGGAGTGCTTGGGCTCCATCAGCTTGCCGTCCAGGCTCTCGGGCTTGCCCGAGGTGCGCGTCATGGTCGGCATGCTGGGGCCGTAGATGTCGGCGTCCAGCAGGCCGACGCGTGCGCCTTCGGCGGCCAGCGCCAGCGCCAGGTTGACGGCGGTGGTGCTCTTGCCCACCCCGCCCTTGCCCGAGGCCACGGCGATGATGTTCTTCACGCCCGGCAGCAGCTGCACGCCGCGCTGCACCGCATGGGCGATGATGTTCGTCGTGACGTTGGCCGAGACGTTCTGCACGCCCGGCACGCTGCGCGCGGCGGCGATGAGCTGGCTGCGCAGTTCGGGAATCAGGCTCTTGGCCGGGTAGCCCAGCTCGACGTCGAAGGCCACGTCGCCACCATCGATCTGCACATTGCGCACGGCACGCGCGCTGACGAAATCCTTGCCGGTGTGTGGATCCTGGACGCTGGCGAGGGCTGCCAGCAGCGCCTGTTCGGTAACTGCCATGGTGTGGTTGGATTGAAACTGTGGGTGTGGCGCAAAGTCTAGCCAAGCGCCCTCAACCTGCGGCCGGTGGGGCGATTGGCCGCACGCCGATCGCGCCCTGCAGGGCCTGCGACGGGCTCAGGCGCGCACCCGCAGCCGGGCCTCTCCCGCCTGCACCTCGCCCACCACCGCAGCCCGGTCAAAGCCCTCGCGCGCGAACACCGTCAGCACCTGGTCGGCCGCCTCGGGCGCGCAGGCCACCAGCAGCCCGCCCGAGGTCTGCGGGTCGGTCGCCAGCGCCTGGGTGGTCGCGGGCAGGCCCGCCTCCAGCGCCACCGCCTCCCCGTAGCCGG
Source organism: Melaminivora alkalimesophila (assembly GCF_000282995.1). GTDB lineage: Bacteria > Pseudomonadota > Gammaproteobacteria > Burkholderiales > Burkholderiaceae_C > Melaminivora > Melaminivora alkalimesophila. Next base: position 3,528 of record NZ_ALEE01000680.1, on the reverse strand, counting down.
CCCAGTTGCGCCCGCTCGCGCCGGTCACGAAGCCTTGCGCCGCCAGCTCGGCCACGCCCGGCAGCAGGGGCACGCGCGCCCAGTCGATGGCGATCGTGGCGCCGGCGCCGCGCGCCATCTCCAGCGCATGGCCCGCCAGGCCGAAACCGGTCACGTCGGTGATGGCGTGCACGCCCTCCAGGTCGGCCAGGATCGGCCCGGGCGTGTTCAGGCGCGTGGTGCTGGCAAGCATCTCCCGGTAGTGGGCATCCGAGAGCTGTTCCTTTTTCAGCGCCGCCGAGTACACGCCCACGCCCAGGGGCTTGCCCAGGATCAGCACGTCGCCCGGCCGGGCGCCGGCATTGCGCCGCACCCGCTCGGGGTGCACCAGCCCCATCGCGACCAGCCCGTAGATGGGCTCGACCGAATCGATGGTGTGGCCGCCCGCCACGGGAATGCCGGCCGCGCGGCAGGTGTCCTGGCCGCCGCGCAGGATGGCGCCGATGGTCTCCAGCGGCAGCTGGCCGATCGGCATGGCGACCAGCGCCAGCGCCATGATGGGGCGCCCGCCCATGGCGTACACGTCCGACAGCGCGTTGGTCGCGGCGATGCGGCCGAACTCGTAGGGATCGTCCACGATGGGCATGAAGAAGTCGGTGGTCGCCACCAGCGCCTGTTCGTCGTTCAGGCGATAGACCGCCGCATCGTCGGCGGTCTCCAGCCCCACCAGCAGCTCGGGCGGCACCAGCCCGGCCGCGCCGCTCTGCGCCAGGATCTGCGACAACACGCCCGGCGCGATCTTGCAGCCGCAGCCCCCACCGTGGGACAGGGAGGTGAGGCGCGGTGCGACGGAGGAAAGCGGGGCAGTGGCGTTCATGGCAGGCAGGGTTTGCAGGTTCACGGACAATGGGCCGACCGGCGCGCCAGCGCACGACGAGCCAGTCCATCGCGCCGGATCATCCCAGATTCATTCGCCGCGCACCGCGCCCGCCCCGTGTCCCACCACCGCCCCATCCGCCCGCAGGACCGCCACGGCTTCGACGCGCTCATCGACGCGCGCACCCCGGCCGAGTTCGCCGAAGACCACATTCCCGGCGCCATCAACTGCCCGGTGCTAAACGACGAGGAGCGCGCGATCGTCGGCACCCTCTACGTGCAGCACAGCGCCTTCGAGGCGCGGCGCGTGGGCGGCGGCATGGTCGCGGCCAACCTGGCTCGCCACTTGGCCGGGCCGCTGGCGGACAGGCCGCCCGAGTGGCGGCCGCTGGTCTATTGCTGGCGCGGCGGCATGCGCAGCGGCTCCATGGTGCAGTGGCTGCGCCTGGTCGGCTGGGACGCGCAGCAGCTCGCCGGCGGCTACAAGGCCTTCCGGCGCCACGTCATCGCCCAGATCGAGGCGCTGGCGCCGCGGCTGGCGCTGCGCGTCATCGCCGGCGCCACCGGCAGCGCCAAGACACGCGTGCTGCACGCGCTCGCCGACCAGGGCGCGCAGGTGCTCGACCTGGAGGGCCTGGCGCGCCACAAGGGTTCGCTGCTGGGCGCGCTGCCGGGCGTCGAGCAACCGTCGCAGAAACATTTCGAGACGCAGATCGCCACGGCGCTGGAGGGCTTCGACCTGGAGCGGCCGGTGTATGTGGAAGGCGAGAGCGCGCGCATCGGCCGGCTGTCGGTGCCGGTGCCGCTGGTGCAGCGCCTGCGCGCGGCCCCCTGCATCGAGATCGAGGCCCCGCCCGGCGAGCGCCTGGCCTACCTGCTGCGCGACTACGCCTACCTGGGCGACGACCGCCCCGCCCTCGCCGAGCGGCTGGCCCAGCTCACCGAGCTGCATGGCCGTGCCACCGTGCAGCGCTGGCAGGCCTGGGCACAGGCGGGCGAGCTGGCGCCGCTGTTCGAGGAATTGATGCGCCTGCATTACGACCCGCACTACAGCCGCTCGCAGCAGCGCAACTTCCGGCATTGGGACGAACGCCGGCGCCTCGCGGCCGCCGACCTCTCGCCCCGGGGCATCGAGGCCCTGGCCCGGGCCGTACAGCAAGGCTGCGCAAATCGATAATCCACCGACTCCCCGAACGCAACCCAACCGCCCCGCCTTCCGTTCCATGAAATTCAAGATGGCCCCGAACTCGGGCTTTGCCGTGCTGCTGCGCTCGCCCTGGTGGGTGAGCTTCCTGATCGGCGGCGCGATCGTGCTGCTGTGCGCGGCGCTGCTGCCGGCGCATCTCGTGCCCTTTGCCGCCGCCGGGGCGCTGCCGATCTTCGTGATCGGCGGCATCACCGCCTGGCGCCAGTGGCGCGCGCCCAGCCGCGCCCGGGTGGAGGCGGCGCGCAGCGCCGCTGCGGCCATGCCCTGGCGCGAATTCGCGGCGCTGCTCACCCGCGCCTGGACCGCCGAGGGCCACACCGTCGAGCCGCTTCCCCCCAACATCCAGCACGCCGATCTGCGCGTGCTGCGCCAGGGCGATGCCGAGCAGTTCGTGCTGGTCGCCGCGCGCCGCTACAAGGCGGCCAGCCACGGGGTGGAGCCGCTGCGCGCCCTGCACGCCCAGGTGCAGCAACAGGGCGCCCAGGCCGGCACCTACGTCGTCTTGCAGGGCAGCGTCAGCGAGGCCGCGCGCCGCTTCGCGGCCGCACACGGCCTGGCGATTCTCGAGGGCACGGCGCTCGACACCCTGCTGCTGGCCGCCTGAGCCCGCCGGGTGGCCCCGCGGCCGGGATTTGCGCTAGAAAGCCGCCATGCACTCCCCACCCCCACCACCACCGGCTGGCAGTGCGGGCCTGGTCCTGACCGGCGGCGGCGCGCGTGCGGCCTACCAGGTCGGCATCCTGCAGGCCATCGCCGACCTGCGCCGGGAATGCGGCGCGCAGTCGGGGCCCTACCCCTTCCCGATCCTGACGGGCACCTCCGCCGGCGCCATCAACGCCGCCGCGCTGGCCTGCGTGGCGGACGACTTCGACGACGCGGTGGGGCGCATCGCCCAGGTCTGGAGCCAGTTCGACGCCCAGCAGGTCTACCACGCCGACGCGATCAGCATGCTGCGCAGTGGCGCGCGCTGGCTGACGCTGGTGTCGCTCGGCTGGATGCTGGCGCGCTGGCACTACACGCGGCCACGCTCGCTGCTGGACAACGCGCCGCTGGGCCGGTTGCTGCGCGACATGGTGCCGCTGCAGCGCCTGCCCGGGCTGTTCCAGGCCGGGCAGCTGCAGGCGCTGGCGGTGACGGCGTCGAGCTACAGCTCGGGCGAGCACATCACCTTCTTCGACGCCCACGAGGACTTCGAGCCCTGGGTGCGCTCGCAGCGGCGGGCCCTGCGCACGCGCATCACGCACGCGCACCTGCTGGCCTCCTCGGCCATCCCCTTCATCTTTCCCGCCCAGGCGGTGGAGATCGACGGCCACAGCGAATACTTCGGCGACGGCTCGATGCGCCAGACCGCGCCGATCGCTCCGGCCATCCACCTCGGGGCCGAGCGCATCCTGGTGGTCGGCGCCGGCCGGGAGGCCCATGCCGCGGGCGGCGCCGTGCCGCGCCTGCGCCCGGCCGCCGCAGGC
>NZ_ALEE01000679.1 GCF_000282995.1 Melaminivora alkalimesophila | reverse complement strand
GGCCGCCGCAGGCGCGGCGCGCTACCCGGCGCTGGGCCAGATCGCCGGCCACGCGCTGTCCAGCATCTTCCTGGATGCGCTGCCGGTGGACGTCGAGCGCCTGCAGCGCATCAACACCACGCTGTCGCTGATTCCGGAGGCGGCGCGCCGGGCCAGCGCGCTGCGCCCCATCCGGCTTTTGCACCTCTCGCCCAGCGAACCCATCGACGACATCGCCGCCAGGCACCTGGCGGACCTTCCCGCGACGGTGCGCGCGCTGCTGAGCACCCTCGGCATCGACGCCCGTGCGGGCGCTGGCCGCACCAGTTCGCGCGATGCGGCGCTGGCCAGCTACCTGCTGTTCGAGCGGGGCTTCACGCGCGAGCTGATCGCCCTGGGGCGCTCCGACGCGCTGGCGCGGCGCGGCGAGATCTGCGACTTCTTCGGCTGGAATGCTGCAGCACCGCCCCGGTGCGGGCCGGCCAGCACAGCGGCGCGAGCGGGCTGAAACAGGCGGGCGCCACCCGCACGCGGCAGGGGCAGGCCTGCTGTTCCTAAAATGGCGGGTTCCGCCCCCACCTCCGAGAGCCCCGTTCGCCCCACCATGACCGCCCGCAAGATCTTCGTCACCACCGCCCTGCCGTATGCCAACGGCAATTTCCACATCGGCCACATCATGGAATACATCCAGGCCGACACCTGGGTGCGGTACCAGCGAATGCAGGGCGCCGAGGTGAACTTCGTGGGCGCCGACGACGCGCACGGCGCGCCGATCATGATCGCCGCCGAGAAAGCCGGCAAGACGCCGCAGGAGTTCGTCGCTGAGATCGCCGCCGGGCGCGCCCAGTACCTGGAGGGCTTTCACATCGCCTTCGACAACTGGCACAGCACGGACGCGCCCGAGAACCACGAGCTGGCACGGCAGATCTACCTCGACCTCAAGGCCAACGGCCTGATCGAGACGCGCACCATCGAGCAGTTCTTCGACCCCGAGAAGAACATGTTCCTGCCCGACCGCTTCATCAAGGGCGAGTGCCCGCGCTGCCACGCCAAGGACCAGTACGGCGACAACTGCGAGGTCTGCAGCGCCGTGTACGCGCCCACCGAGCTGATCGAGCCCTACTCCGCGCTGTCGGGCGCCAAGCCAGTCCTCCGGTCCTCGGAACACTTCTTCTTCAAGCTCTCCGACCCGCGCTGCGTCGAGTTCCTCCAGGAGTGGACGCAAAACGGCGAGCACGTGCAGCCGGAAGTCGCCGCCAAGATCCGCGAATGGTTCGGCACGCGCACCAACCCGGACGGCACCACCAGCGAGGGCCTGGACGACTGGGACATCTCGCGCGACGCGCCCTACTTTGGCATCGAGATCCCGGACGCGCCGGGCAAGTACTTCTATGTCTGGCTGGACGCGCCGGTGGGCTACCTGGCGTCGCTCAAGAACCTGCTGGAGCGCCGCGGCGAGGACTACGAGGCCTACATGGCCGACCCGCGGCTCGAGCAGGTGCACTTCATCGGCAAGGACATCATCACCTTCCACACGCTGTTCTGGCCCGCCATGCTGAAGTTCAGCGGCAGGAAGACGCCGACCAAGATCTGCGTGCATGGTTTCATGACCGTGAACAATGGCGAGAAGATGAGCAAGAGCCGGGGCACGGGGCTGGATCCGCTCAAGTACCTGTCGCTGGGCATGGACCCGGAGTGGCTGCGCTACTACCTGGGCGCCAAGCTCAATGGCAGGAACGAGGACATCGACTTCAACCCCGAGGACTTCATGGCGCGCGTCAATGCCGACCTGATCGGCAAGTACGTGAACATCGCCAGCCGCGCGGCGGGCTTCATCGCCAAGCGCTTCGGCGGCCGGCTGGGCGAGGTCGGTAGCGATGGCCAGGAACTGCTGGCCGCCCTGCGCGGGCAGAGCGAGGCCATCGCCGCCGCCTACGAGGCGCGCGACACCGCCCGCGTCGCGCGCGATGTGATGCTGCTGTGCGACCGCGTCAATGCCTACGTGGACGCCAACCGGCCCTGGGAGCTGGCGCGCCAGGAAGGGATGGAGGAGCGCCTGCACGACGTGTGCACGACCTGCATCGAGGCCTTCCGGCTGCTGACCCTCTACCTCAAGCCGATGCTGCCGGCCGTGGCCGCGCAGGTGGAGACCTTCCTGCAGGTGCCACCGCTGGCCTTCGCCGATGCGCAATCCCTGCTGGGCGCCGGCCACGCCATCGGGGCGTACCAGCACCTGATGCAGCGCGTGACCGCGGAGCAGCTCGATGCGCTGTTCGCCCTGCCGGAGCCGGTGGTCGAGAAGGTGCTGCCCGGCGGCGAGGACATCGCACCGACCATCACCATCGACGACTTCGCCAAGATCGACCTGCGCATCGCACGCATCGTCGACTGCCAGGCGGTGCAAGGCTCGACCAAGCTGCTGCAGCTCACCCTGGACGCCGGCGAGGGCCGCACGCGCAACGTGCTCTCCGGCATCGCCAGCATGTACCAGCCCGAACAGCTCACCGGCAAGCTCACGGTGCTGGTGGCCAACCTTGCGCCGCGCAAGATGAAGTTCGGCGTGAGCGAGGGCATGGTGCTGGCTGCGAGCCACGCCGACGAGAAGGCGCACCCGGGCATTTACGTGCTGGAGCCTTTTCCCGGCGCGCAGCCGGGCATGCGCGTGCGCTGAGCCTGCCCGCGCGGCGCGGTTAGAATTGCGCCATCCATTTTCCACTCCGCTCGTGCCGCGTGCCGGTCGAGAGGGATGCACCCGCCGGTGCTGCAGCGGGCCCTTGCGCCCCCAACGCCCAGGCCCCTCGCGCCTGCCGTTCGTTGGCTCCACCGGTCCGGGCCCCTGCGCTGCCAAGCGCCGGGCCTGTCGCATCCGAGGATGCCTGCGTGCACATCCCTTTCCCGCCCCCGTACCGCGCCCCCTGGCTGGCGCTGCTGGTGCTGCTTGCCCCGGCCCTTGCAGGCGCGCAGCCGGGCGCGCTGGACGCTGCGCTACTGGCTGGCACCTGCCTCAACTGCCACGCGCCCGAGGCCCCCTCCGGCGGGCCCATCCCCCGCCTGCAGGGCCGCGACGCCGCCGAGCTGCGCCAGCGCCTGCGGGCCCTGCAGCGCGGGCAGGTGCCGGACGCGACGGTGATGACGCGGCTGATGAAGGGCTACGACGATGCGCAGATCGAGGTCCTGGCCCAATGGTTCGCGCGCCAGGGAGACCAGCGATGAGCGGCCGGCCCCACCATCCCACCCGCCGTGCCGTGCTGGCCGGCGCCCTGGCCCTGCCCGGCTTGGTGCAGGCGCGCGCCGCGGCGGCCCACGTGGTGGTCGTGGGCGGGGGGTTCGGCGGTGCGACGGCGGCGCGCTACCTGCGCCGGCACGCACCCGGCGTGCGCGTGACGCTGGTCGAGCCGGCCGGGCGCTTCTATACCTGCCCCTTTTCCAACCTGGTGCTGGCCGGGCTGCGCCGCTGGGACAGCATCGGCCACGGCTACGCCGGGCTGCGCGCCGCTGGCGTGGAAGTGATCCACGCGCGCGCCCAGGATGTGGACACCGGCGCGCGCACGCTGCGCCTGTCCACCGGCCAGCAGCTGCGCTGGGACCGGCTGGTGCTGTCGCCCGGCGTGGACATGCGATGGGATGCGCTCGAAGGCTACGACCGGGCGGCCGCCGAACGCGCGCCACACGCCTGGAAGGCCGGCGCGCAGACGCTGCTGCTGCACCGCCAGCTGCAGGCCATGGAGGACGGCGGCACCTTCGTCATGGCCATCCCCGACAACCCTTTTCGCTGCCCGCCCGGCCCCTACGAGCGGGCGGCGATGGTGGCGCACTACTTCAAGCAGCACAAGCCGCGCAGCAAGGTGCTGCTGCTGGACGCCAAGGACAGCTTTTCCAAGCAGGCACTGTTTCAACAGGGCTGGAAGGCGCTGTACGGCGACATGATCGAGTGGGTGGGCCAGAAGGACGACGGCCAGGTGATGCGCGTGGACGCCGCGCGGCTGGAAGTGGAGACTGCCTTTGGCACACGCCACCAGGCCGACGTGCTCAACGTGATCCCACCCCAGAAGGCCGGTCGCATCGCCGAGCGCGCGGGCGTGACCGACGCCAGCGGCTGGGTCCCGGTGAAGGCCGAGAGCTTCGAGTCGCGCCAGGTCCCGGGCATCTACGCGCTGGGCGATGCGACCATCGCCGCCCCCATGCCGAAGTCCGGCTTTGCGGCCAACACCCAGGGCAAGGTGGCCGCCGCCGCCATCGCCGCCGACCTGCTGGGCCTGCCTGCGCCCGTGCCCAGCTACGCCAACACCTGCTACAGCCTGGTCGGGCCGGGCTACGGGATCTCTGTGGCGGGCGTGTACCGCGCCGAGGGCGGCAAGCTGGTCGAGCCGG
>NZ_ALEE01000678.1 GCF_000282995.1 Melaminivora alkalimesophila | reverse complement strand
GGTCGAGCCGGCGGGCTCGGGCGGCGTGAGCCCGCTGGAGGCGGATGCGGCCTACCGCGCGGCCGAGGCGCGCCATGCCCAAGCCTGGTACGCAGCCATCAGCGCCGACATCTGGGGCGCGCCGGGCAGCCCGCATCCGCCATCGTCTCGATCGTCTTCCAAGGAGGGAACCCCGCCATGCAACGCCGCCATTTCCTGATCACCCCACCCGCACTCGCCCTGGGCGCGGCAGCCGGCTCCGCGCTCGCCGC
>NZ_ALEE01000677.1 GCF_000282995.1 Melaminivora alkalimesophila | reverse complement strand
CGCGCTCGCCGCGCCAGCGGCCATCTCGGCGCAGTCTTCCATCCTGCCGCGCCGCGGCAAGGGCCCGCGCATCGTGGTCTGCGGCGGCGGCTGGGGCGGGCTGACGGCGGCGCGCTACCTGCGCGAGCTGATCCCCGGCGCGGACGTGGTGCTGCTCGAGCGCAACCCCACTTTCTGGTCCGGCCCGATGAGCAACAAGTGGCTGGTGGACATCGTGGGCACGGATTTCGTGCAATACGACATGCTGCGCCCGGCCAACCGCTACGGCTACACCTTGCTGCAGACCGAGGTCACGGGCTTCGAGCGCGACAGGCGGCGCGTGCGCACCGGCCATGGGCTGGTCGAGTACGACTACCTGGTCCTGTCGGGCGGCATCCGCGACGCCTGGGATGCCTGGTTCGGCGACGACCAGCGCGCCATCGACCATGCGCGCACGCACTTCGCCAGCGCCTACATCCCCAACCAGCAGATGCACGCGCTCAAGCAGCGCGTGAAGGATTTCAAGGGCGGCACGCTGGTCATGACGCTGCTGCCGCCGCCGCACCGCTGCCCGCCCTCGCCCTACGAGCGCGCCTGCCTGATCGCCTGGCACATCAAGAAGCACCGGATTCCCGGCAAGGTCGTCATCCTCGACCCCAAGCCCACGATCGCGCCCATCGGCATGGGCTACCAGCAGGCCTTCGAGGAACTGTACCCGGACATCATCACCCACGTGCCGAATGCGCGCGTGCAGGAGGTCGATCCCTTCAACAAGCGCATCCAGACCAGCGCCGGCGAGTGGAAGTTCGACGAGGCCATCCTGATGCCGCCGCACCAGGCGGCCGACATGGTCTGGCACGCCGGCCTGATCGGCCGCGACGCCGCCGGCAAGCCCACCGGCTGGGCCGACATGCACCCGCGGCTCTACCACGCCCACGGCGACGACCGTGTGTATTTCGTGGGCGACCTGATGGGGCCGGTCTCCGACCAGTTCGGCCATTACCCCAAGAGCGGCCACGTGGCCAACTACATCGGGCGCATCGTGGCGCGCAACATCGCCGAGCGCGTGGCCGGCAAGGAGGTGACGCCGCTGTTGCCCGACAACCTGTGCTACATGATGGTCAACGGCGATCCGCAGGAAGAGATCTCGGTCAAGTTCGAGTACGAGGTCGACGCCAGCGGCCGCGTCCTGCAGACGCAGATCGACATGGACCTGCGCTCCACCGAGATGGTCCAGGAAGACTTTGCCTGGGCGCGCTCCAAGTTCGCCGACTTCCTGGCCCTCTGAGGGCCGGGCTCCCCACACCGACATGCAACGCAGAACACTGATCGCCTCGGCGCTGGCCCTGCCCGCCACCTCCGCCCTTGCCCGGCAGGCCGCGGCCCCTGCCGATCCCCTGGCCCCCAACCCGGCGGAGCTGCGGCGCGCCATGGAGGCCTTCACGCAGGGCCGCACGCCGCTGACCGAAGGGCTGGAGCTGCAGGTTCCGGCCCTGGCCGACAACCCCGGGGCGGTGCCCCTGAAGGTCCGGGTCGGCCTGCCGATCACGGACGAGGACTGGTGCGAGGAGATCATCGTCCTGGCGGAACGGAACCCCTCGCCGCTGGCCTGCCGCCTGCGGTTCACACCCGCGGCCGGCGCGGCCGA
>NZ_ALEE01000676.1 GCF_000282995.1 Melaminivora alkalimesophila | reverse complement strand
CCGGCGCGGCCGAGGCCGCCGTGCGCGTGCGCCTGGCGCAGTCGCAGACCGTGCACGCGCTGGCGCGCATGAAGAGCGGCACGCTGCTGGCCGCCAGCCAGGCGGTGACGGTGGCGGCCAGCGGCTGCGGCATGTAGGCCGCGCCTGAAAGGAGCAACCCCCATGGGCCAGAACAAGCCACCCCGCGTGTGGGTCAGCAACGCCACCCCGAAGGCCGGCGAGGTGCTGCGCGTGCGCGCCCAGATCGAGCACGCCATGGAAAGCGGGCTGCGCAGCGACGCCGAGGGCCGCCCGCGCCCGCGCAACATCGTCACGCGCTTCGAGGCCCGGCTGGACGAGGCCCTGCTGTTCGTCTGGGAGCCGGGCATCTCGGTGGCACAGAACCCCTACATCGAGTTCACCTTCGTCGCACGCACGGGCGGCGAGCTGCGCCTGCAATGGCAGGACGATGCCGGCCAGCGCCTGGAGGCAAGCCGCACCATCGCGCTCGCCTGAAGCCAACGAAAAGGCGCCCCTTGCGGGGCGCCTTGGCGGATGCGGCCAGCCG
>NZ_ALEE01000675.1 GCF_000282995.1 Melaminivora alkalimesophila | reverse complement strand
ATGCGGCCAGCCGCCGCTACATCATGCCCAGCATGCGCGGGAACCACAGGCTGAGCGCCGGCCAGTAGGTCACGACGACCAGGAAGCCGAGCATCGCCAGCAGCCACGGCCAGACCGCCACCGTGAGCTCGGTGATGCCCATCTTGGTGATGCCCGAGGCCACGTACAGGTTCAGGCCCACCGGCGGGTGGCACATGCCGATCTCCATGTTCACCACCATGATGATGCCGAAGTGGATCGGGTCGATCCCCAGCTTCATCGCCACCGGGAACAGAATGGGCGCGAAGATCAGCATGATCGACGACGGCTCCATGAAGTTGCCCGCCAGCAGCAGGATCACGTTCACCGCCAGCAGGAAGGTGACGACCCCCAGGCCGTTGCCCAGCATCCAGTCGGCCAGCGCCTGCGGGATGTTCTCGTTGGTCATGATGAAGCTGAACAGCACCGCGTTGGTGATGATGTACAGCAGCATCGCGCTCATGTTGGCCGAGGACAGCAGCACGCGCGGCACGTCCTTGAGGCGCATGTCCTTGTAGATGAACACCGCCACGATGAAGGCATAGACCGCGCTCATGGCGGCGGCTTCGGTGGGCGTGAAGATGCCGGCGTAGATCCCGCCCATGACGACGATGATCAGGAACAATCCCCAGGCGGATTCGCGAAAGGCGCGCCAGCGCTCGGCCCAGCTCGCCTTGGGCAGGCGCGGGTAGTCGTACTTGCGCGCGCGCCACCAGGTCACGCCGCCGAGCACCGCCGCCAGCGCCAGGCCCGGCACCACGCCGGCCATGAACAGTGCGCCCACCGAGGTGTTGGTGGCCACGGCATACATCACCATCACGATGGACGGCGGGATCAGGATGCCCAGCGCCCCCGAGGTGGTGATCACGCCCGCGCCGAAGCGGTTGGGAAAGCCCGCCTTGACCATCGCCGGCAGCAGGATCGAGCCGATGGCCACCACGGTCGCCGGGCTGGAGCCCGACACCGCCGCGAACAGCGCACAGGCCACCACGCCGCCCAGGCCCAGGCCGCCGTGCCAGTGGCCGACCATGGCGGTGGCGAAGTTGATCATGCGCCGCGCCACGCCCCCGTGGGTCAGGAAGTTGCCCGCCAGGATGAAGAACGGGATCGCCATGATCTCGAACTTCTCGATGCCGGTGAACAGCTTGAGGGCCACCGACTCCAGCGGCACGTCCGTGAAGCCGAACAGGAAGGTGAGCACCGTCAGGCCCAGCGAGATGGACACCGGCATGCCGGTGAGCATCAGGGCCGCGAGGATCAGGAAGATGATGGCGGCGTTCATTTGCGCTCTCCTGGGCCGGGCTTGTCCTCGTCGGGGTGCAAGTTGTCCTGCATGTTGTAGTAGTCGATGTTCTGGGCGGCGTCCTCCTCGGGCGTCTCCTCCAGGCCGTCCACGTGGCCGTGGTCGTGGTGCGGCAGCTCACCCGTGCGGATGAAGCCCCACATCACCTGCAGGAAGCGAAAGCACATCAGGCCGCTGCCCAGCGGGATGGCGCTGTAGACGGTCCAGGTGGGCCACTCCAGGTCGGGCGTGGTCGGGCCCTCGATCAGGTCCTCCACGTTCAGGCCGAGGAAGTTGAAGATGGCGTAGTGCGCGCCGTTGTCCCAGACGAAGGTCGCGCCCATGACGGTGACCACGCCGGTGAAGAGCGCGCCGGCCGCCATGCCGAAGATGATGAACTTGCCGCGCGTGGCCTTGCCCATGCGGTTGATGACCACGTCCACGCCCACGTGGATCCCGGTGCGCACGCCGTAGGCGGCGCCGAACTTGGCCATCCAGACGAACATGATGATGGTCAGCTCCTGCGCCCAGGTCATGTTGATGGACAGCAGCCAGTCCTGCAGGCCGGGGATGGGGTAGCCGGCGGTGTAGCGGTGCAGCACCGCGACGAAGACGATGAGCGTGGCGGCGCCCATCAGGAAGGTGATCAGCCACTCTTCCAGGTGATCGAGGATTTTCATGGGGATGCTTCTCCGGGGAGATCGGTGCGCGGTGCAAGGGCACTGCGAGGGCGCCCGGGCCCGGCCCGCACGCCCTCCTCACGCCGCGGGGCGCTGCGCTGCGCCCCGCGGGTGGCTCGGCCGGTCAGCCCGTCAGAGCTTCTTGGGGTCGAAGCCGGTGGCCTGGTAGACGTCCTGGATGATCTCCTTGCCGACGCGGCCCGACATCTTCTCGTGCACCGGCACCAGGGCCTTCTTCAGCTGCGCGCGCTCCTCGGCCGTGGGCGTGTAGATGGTGGTGCGGCCGCTCTTCTTCACCGCTTCCATGGCCTGGTCGTTCTCGTCCTGGGCGATCTGGTTGGCGTAGTCCGTCGCCTGGCGCATCGCGTCTTCCAGCTGGCCGCGCACGGTGGCGTCCAGCCCGTCCCAGAACTTCTTGTTCACGATCACGGCGTAGCCGAGGTAGCCGTGGTTGGTCATGCTGACGTGCTTTTGCACCTCGTGCATCTTCTGCGTGTAGAAGTTGGACGGCGGGTTCTCGGTCGCGTCCACCACGCCGGTCTGCAGCGCCTGGTAGGTCTCGCCGAAGGCGATCACCTGCGGGATGCCGCCGAGCGTGCGGATCTGCTCTTCCAGCACCTTGGAGGACTGGATGCGGTACTTCAGGCCCTTGTAGTCGGCCACGGTGTGCAGCGGCTTGTTGGCCGAGAACACCTTGAAGCCGTTGTCCCAGAAGGCCAGGCCCTTGATGCCGCGGCTCTCGAGCTTCTTCATCAGCTTCTCGCCCACGGGGCCGGTCGTGACCTTGTGCAGCTCCTCGCGGTTGTCGAAGATGAAGGGCAGGTCGAAGACCTCGAACTCCTTGACGCCCAGCGGGCCGAACTTGGCCAGCGACGGAGCGAGCATCTGGACCGAGCCCAGCTGCAGCGCCTCCATCTCTTCCTTGTCCTTGTACAGGGCGCTGTTGGCGTAGACCTCGACCTTGACCTTGCCCTGGGTCAGCTCCTCGGCCTTCTTGGCGAAGAACTCGGCGGCCTTGCCCTTGGGCGTGTCCTGGGCCACGACGTGGCTGAACTTGATCACGGTCTGCGCGTGGGCGGTGGCGGCGCCGACGGCCAGCAGCGCGCAGGCGAGCACGTGTTTCACGGGAAATTTCATGGCAGTCTCCTAACAAGGGGGATCACAACGCCGTGCACTGTAGGGAAGCGCGTTACCCCCGGTAACTGTGGCACTGTGGCCTTCCACAGCTAGGGACAACCCTTACGAACAAACCCGGATTCAAACCAGCGCGGCAGCCGCTCCGCGCATGCGCCGCAGCCATTCCGGCCCGATGCGCGCTTCCAGCCCCTCGTACACCGCGCGCGTGGCATGGCGCAGGCGCTGGCGCTGCACCGCATCCAGCGCATGGATGCGCGTGGCGCCACTGGCGCGCAACGCCGCCAGGGCCTCGTCGTTCTCGCGCCGGGCGATGGCGTTGCCCCACTTCAGCGCCTCGGCAAGTGCCTGCCCGACGAGTTCCCGGTCGGCCGGCGCGAGGTATTCCCAGAAACGCTGGTGCACCACGATGGCGTAGCCCAGGTAGCCATGGGCGGTCAGGCTCAGGTCGCTTTGCACCTCGTGCATGCGCTGCGTCCAGAAGTTGGAGATCGGGTTTTCCGTGCCGTCCACCACGCGCTCGGCCAGCGCCCGGCGGGTCTCGCCGAAGGACAGCACCACGGGCCGCGCGTCCAGGGCGCGCATCTGGTGCGCGATCACGCGCGAGGACTGGATGCGCATGCGCAGCCCGGCGAAGTCCTCGGGAGCACGCAGCGGCCGGTTGGCGCTCATGTGCTTGAAGCCGTTGTCCAGGTAGCCCAGCCCCACCAGCTGCTGGCGCGCCAGCAGCGCCAGCAGCTCCTGCCCGACGGCGCCCTGCATGGCACGGTGCACCTGCCCGGTCTCGTCGAACAGGAACGGCAGGTCGAACAGCTCGAACTCGGGAAAGCCGATCGGCCCGAACTTCGACAGCGAGGGCGCCACCATGTCGATGGCGCCCAGCTGCAGCGCCTGCATCTCGTCCTCGTCGCCGTAGAGCAGCGAGTTGGGGTGGATCTCGACCTCGATCTCGCCCCCGCTCAGGGCCTGCAGCCGCGTGCGGAAGTGTTCGAGTGCCAGCCCCTTGGGCGTGCGGCGCGCGACCACGTGGGACAGGCGGATGCGCACGCGCGGCGGGCCATGGGCAGCGGCCCCGGCAGGTCCCGGCAGGGCAGCC
>NZ_ALEE01000674.1 GCF_000282995.1 Melaminivora alkalimesophila | reverse complement strand
AGCAGGCGGCGGCGGGGGATGGGGAGCGCACGCATGGCCGCTATTATCGGCAGCGCCTGCCTGCGCGCCACCCCCTTCCTTCCGGCGCCGCCCAGGCGGCCCCACCGTGCCGCTGACGCCCCAGTCCTCCGATGATTTCGCGCTGCTGCATGCCAGCGCGCGCGCCAGCCTGCCCGACCGCAGCCGCTGGACGGTGCTGTGGATGATGGGCGTGGCGGTGCTGGCGATCG
>NZ_ALEE01000673.1 GCF_000282995.1 Melaminivora alkalimesophila | reverse complement strand
GGTGCTGGCGATCGCCGCCGTGGTGGCGCTGGTGTGGTACCTGAACCATTTCGAGACCGAGGAAGAAGAGCGCCGCCGCGGCGCGGACGCCCTGTGGCTGGAGCAGAGCGTGCAGTTCCACTTCCGCCGCCTGGAGGACGACGTGGCGCAGCTGGCACGCGAGGCAGCGCTGGACGGTCCCGGCGCCTGGCGCCGCCCCGGGCGCGGGGCCGGCGCCGAGGACGAGCCCTCGGGCCTGCTGTGGCGCGCGCCCGGCGTGGTGGCGGCGCGGGTCTGGCTGGCCGAGCGTGGCGATGATGCCGGCGACGTGGCCGCCTGGTACGAGGACGTGGCGCGCAGCGACCACAACCGCCAGGCGCTGGCAACCGCCCAGGACATCGCGCGCGGCCTGCGCCGCGCCAGCTACGCCGGCCCGATGCGGCGCGAGGACGGCAGCAGCACGGACCGGGTCTGGCTGGTCGTGCCCTACTTCGACGGCGCGCGCCCGATGGGGACCTATGCCGTGGCGCTGGCCATGGAGCGGGCGGTGCAGGTGCTGCTGCCGCCGTGGTTTCTGCAGCAGCAGGCAGTGCGGCTGGTGGTCGACGGCGCCGAGCCCCTGGCGGCGCCCCAGGCGAGGCTGCAGCCCTACCGCACGGTCATGAACCTGCCGGGCACGGACCTGCTGCTCGAAGTGGTGCCCCGGGGGCCGCAGGCTTCGTCGGTGCCGCGGCTGTTCTTCGTGGTCGCGCTGCTGTTCCTGCTGGGCATGCTGGCCAGCCTGGCGGCGCTGCGGCGCGACTTCGGCAAGCGCCAGCAGGTGCAGCAGCGCCTGCTGGCCGAGGTCGCGCTGCGCACCGCCATGGAGCGTTCCGTGACCATCGGCATGCGCGCCTGGGACATGGAGGGGCGCATCCTGTACGTGAACGAGGCCTTCTGCTCCATGCTCGGCTACAGCAGCGAGGAGCTGCGCGGCGCGCGCGCGCCCCTGCCCTACTGGCCCGCCGAGCAGGCCGGACGCCTGGACGCGCTGCACCGCAGCGTGATCCGCGAGGGCACGCGGCCCGAAGGCATCGAGATCCAGTTCCAGCACCGCGACGGCCATCTGGTGGACGTCCTCGTGCATGAGGCGCCGCTGCTGACGGCCGACGGGCGGCAGCTCGGGTGGATGAGTTCCGTCCTGGACATCAGCGAGCGCAAGCGCGCGCAGCAGCTGGCGGCGCTGCAGCAGGAAAAGCTCGAGGCGTCGGCACGCCTCGTGGCGGTGGGCGAGGTCGCCTCCACCCTGGCGCACGAGCTGAACCAGCCGCTCGGGGCGCTCGCGAGCTTCGCCAGCGGGCTGCTCAACCGGATGGAGCGCGGCAGCCTGGGCGAGGACGAGCTGCAGGCGGTGGTGCGGCGCATGGCCCATCTGGCGGAACGCGCCGGCGGCGTGACGCAGCGCGTGAACGCCTTCGCGCGCCGGCGCGAGTTGGACCTGAAGCGCCTGGACCTGGTGCCGCTGGTGCGCCGGGCCGCCCTCTCGGCCCAGGAGGCGCACGGCACCGCGGTGCAGCTGGCGCTGCCGGGCGCGCCCGTGTGGGTGCAGGGCGATGCGCTGCTGCTGGAGCACTTGGTGCGCAACCTGTGCGCCAACGCGCTCGACTGGGCCGGGCACGGCGGCGGGCCGCCGCGCGTGGAGGTGCGGCTGCAGCCCTGCCCGGCTGACGAGGGTCAGGTCGAGCTGGCCGTGGCCGACAGTGGCCCGGGGGTGCCGGAGGCGGCGCGCGCGCGCATCTTCGATGCCTTCTTCAGCACCAAGGAGGGCGGCATGGGCATGGGGCTGGCGATCTGCCGCTCGATCGCCGAGGCGCACCATGGGCGTATCCTTGTCGAGCAGGACGAGCGGCTGGGCGGCGCGCGCTTCGCGGCCCGGCT
>NZ_ALEE01000672.1 GCF_000282995.1 Melaminivora alkalimesophila | reverse complement strand
CGGCCCGGCTGCCGCTCGCCCCGGCCCTCGACCTTTCCGCGCCCTCCAAGCCATGAACCCCGACCTGCGCCAGGTGGACATCCACATCGTCGATGACGACGCCGACGTGCGCGACGGGCTGGCGTGGCTGTTCGACTCGCGCGGCTGGCAGGCGCGCACCTGGGCCGGCGGCAACGAGCTGCTGGCCGCGGCGCGCGCGCTGCAGGGCCAGTGGGGGCTGGCGGTCGTGCTGCTGGACGTGCGCATGGAGCCGCTGTCGGGGCCGCTCACCTTCGCGCGCCTCAAGACCCTGGGTTGTCCCTGGCCGGTGCTGTTCCTGACCGGGCACGGCGACGTGGGAACGGCCGTGCAGGCGGTCAAGGAGGGCGCCTGGGATTTTCTGGAAAAGCCCTTTCAGGACAACCTGCTGGTGGACCGCGTCGAGCAGGCCATGCAGGCGGCGCTGCGCACCAGCGAGGCCGAGCGCGAGACGGCGCGCCTGCGCCACGCGCTGGCCTCGCTCAGCCCACGCGAGCGCGAGGTGCTGGGCGAGTTGATCCGCGGCCACTACAACAAGAACATCGCCGAGCACCTGGGCATCAGCGAGCGCACGGTGGAATTCCACCGTGCCAACATCTTCGCCAAGATGGGGGTGGAGTCGGCCATCGGGCTGGCGCACCAGCTCGGGCGCCTGGGCCATGGGCCCGAGGGCCGGTAGCGGCTTGCGACGCCAGGGCCCCGTGCGTCATGGGCAATGCGCCGGGCCGTCGTTGGCGGCGCGTTCGCGCCACTGCGCCGGCGTGCCGCCCGTCCAGCGCCGGAAGGCGCGCCAGAACACGCTCGGCTCCGCATAGCCCAGCGATTGCCCGATCTCGGCAAGGGGCCGCCCGCCCTCGGCCACGGCCCGCAGCGCCACCTCGCGCCGCGCCTCGTCGAGCAGCCCGGAAAAACTCAGTCCATCGGCGCGCATGCGCCGCGCCAGCGTGCGCTCGCTGACCAGCAGCATCCGCGCCGCCTGCGCGCGCGTGGGCACGCCGTTCGGCAGTGCGCCGGCCAGCCAGGCGCGCAGCTCCTGCGCCAGTTGCTGGCCCCGGCTCAGGGCGGCAAGGCGCGCGGCCGCGTCCCGGCCGTGCAGGCGCTGCGCGCGGGCGTTGGCGCGCGGCAGGGGCGCATCCAGCACGGCGTTGGTGAGCAGCACGCCGCTGAAGGCCTGCTCGAAGCGCACCGGGCAATCGAATGCCGCCCGGTAGCCCGCCAGCGGCCCCAGGCGCGGCTGGCTGAACTGCACCACCAGCGGCTGCACCGGCACGCCGCGCACCCAGCCGGCAAAGCTGACCACCGCCGCCAGCACGGCCTCGATCTGGTGCGGACTGAAGGCCAGGCTGCCCTGGCGCGGGTGGTAGACCAGCCAGCTGGCCTCCGGCCCGGCCACGGCCTGGAAGCGCCCGCCATCGCTGATCAAGCGCTGGTAGCGCTGCACGGCGGCAATCGCCTGGCGCAGCGTGGGCGAAGCCGCCAGCAGCC
>NZ_ALEE01000671.1 GCF_000282995.1 Melaminivora alkalimesophila | reverse complement strand
CCGCCAGCAGCCGGCTGATGGCGGCAAAGCTGTGCGGCCCGACATGCTGGCCGGCCTTCAGGCCGAAGCCCGCATCCTGCGTCGCCGCTGCCGCCGCGCGCCACAGCCGGGTGATGTGGTCGATGGGCCAGCGCTCGCGCGCCAGCTCCTCGTGAGCGATGCCGGCGCGCGCCAGCAGCGCGGCGCGCGCCACGCCCTGGCGCTCGGCAGCCGCCAGCACCGTATCCACCCAGTTCATGGAAACCGTGGCCTGCAAAGTCAAGGTTTTGTGTCCTGCAAAGTCAATCGGCTCGCCATGATAGGCCGTACCCTCGGGCCAGAGCGCCCGGGCGGGCACGACCTTGCCAGAGCGCAAGCATGCCCAAGTCCAAGAGCGCGCTCCGAGGAGACATAGCACATGGATTCAACCGTACAAGCCGACGTACTGGTGATCGGCGGCGGCCTGGCCGGCATCGTCTGCGCCCTGCAGGCCCTGCGCGCCGGCCAGCGCGTGGCGCTGGTCGACCGCGACACGCCCGAGCGCTTCGGCGGCCTGGCGCTGTGGGCCTTCGGCGGCATGGCGCTGGTCGGCACGCCGCTGCAGGCCAAGATGAAAATCCCCGACACGCCCGAGCGCGCCCTGGCCGACTGGCTGCGCTTTGGCGAGCTGGACCAGTTCGACAACCCGCACGCCCTGCCCTGGGCGCGGTACTACGTCGAGCATTCGCGCGCCCAGGTGCACGACTGGCTGCTCTCGCACGGCCTGAAATTCATGCCCGCCGTGAACTGGGTCGAGCGCGGGCGCTTCGGCGACGGCAACAGCCTGCCGCGCTACCACATCGTCTGGGGCACCTCGCGGCGGCTGACGCTGCGCATGATCGAGCTGCTGCGCGAGGCCGGCAGCGGCGGGCG
>NZ_ALEE01000670.1 GCF_000282995.1 Melaminivora alkalimesophila | reverse complement strand
GGCGGGCGGCTGACGCTCTTGCACCGCCACCGGGTCACCCAGCTCGACCACGAGGGCGGGCGCATCCGCGGCGCCGTGGCCACTGACGAAGCCAACGGCAGCCAGCTGCGCCTGCGCGCCGATGTGGTGGTGCTGGCCACCGGCGGCATCAACGGCGGCCATGAGCAAACGCGCGCCAACTGGCCGCCGGGGCGCCCCATGCCGCGCACCATGCTCAACGGCGCGCACCCCTTTGCCGACGGCGCGCTGCACCACGCCGCCGCTGCCGGGCTGGGCGCGAGCATCCGCAATGCCGGCGAGATGTGGAACTACGCCGCCGGCTTTGCCCACCCGCAGCCGCACTTCGAGGGCCACGGCCTGTCGGCCATCCCGTGCAAATCGGCGCTGTGGCTGGATCACACGGGCCGGCGCATCGGCCCCGAGCCGCTGGTCACGGGCTTTGACACGCACTGGCTGTGCCGGCGCGTGGCCGAGCAGGAGCAGCCCTGGACGTGGCACCTGCTGAACTGGCGCATCGCCGCCAAGGAATTTGCCATCTCCGGCGCCGAGCACAACCAGCGCATCCGCGACATGCAGTTTCCGCTGTTCCTCAAGGAGACCCTGCTGGGCAACCACCGGCTGGTGCGCCAGATGCAGCGGGAGAGCCCGCACTTCCTGGTGGACGACACGCTGGCCGGGCTGGCCGCCAAGATGAACCAGCTCACTGGCGGCCAGCATGTGCGCGCCGAGACGCTGCAGGCCACGGCCGACGCCTTCGACGCCAACTTCGCCGCCGATGGCAGCTTGAAGCTGAGCAACGACGACCAGATCCGCCGCATCCTGCACGCGCGCCAATGGGGACCCGACAAGCTGCGCACCTGCGCGCCGGCGCCCTTACAGATGAAGGGCGCGGGGCCCTTCATCGCCATCCACATGCAGCTGATCACGCGCAAGAGCCTGGGCGGCCTGGCCACCGACCTGCAAAGCCGGGTGCTGGACGGGGCCGGCAACCCCATCGCCGGCCTGTACGCCGTCGGCGAGGCGGCGGGCTTTGGCGGCGGCGGCGCCAGCGGCCGGCGCTCGCTGGAGGGCACCTTCCTGCCCGGCTGCATCCTGACGGCGCAGGCGGCGGCGGCCAGCATTACCGGCAAGGCCGTGTCATGAAAGCCCTGAGCTACCCGGCCACCGCCCTGGACTGGCGCGAGCGCGCGCGCCGGCGCCTGCCGCGCTTTCTGTTCGACTACCTCGACGGCGGGGCCAGCGCCGAGCAGACGCTGGCGGCCAACGTGCAGGATTTCTGCCGCGTTCGCCTGCGCCAGCGCGTGCTGGTCGATGTCGGCGCCGTGGACACGCGCGCCCGGCTGGCCGGGCAGGACTGCGCCATGCCGCTGGCGCTGGCCCCGGTCGGCCTGGCCGGCATGATGGCGCGCCGGGGCGAGGCGCAGGCCATGCGCGCAGCCAGCAGCGCCGGCCTGCCCTTCACCCTGTCCACGGTGGGCATCTGCGCGCTGGACGAGGTCTGCGCCGCCGCACCGGCGGG
>NZ_ALEE01000669.1 GCF_000282995.1 Melaminivora alkalimesophila | reverse complement strand
GGCGGGCAGCCCGCCGCCGTGGTTCCAGCTCTACATGCTGCGCGAGCGCGCCGCCGTGCGCGCCCTGCTGGACAAGGCCTGGCAGGCGGGCTGCCGCACGCTGGTCTTCACCGTCGATCTGCCGGCCACCGGCCCGCGCCTGCGCGACGTGCGCAACGGCCTGGCGCACCAGGGAGCGCGCGCCGGCCTGCTGCGCGCCGCGCAGGTGCTGGCGCGCCCGCGCTGGGCCTGGGACGTGGCGCTGCGCGGCAAGCCACTCACTTTCGGCTGCCTGACCGAACAGGTGCCCGGCGGGCGCGACCTGAACGCCTTCAAGGCCTGGGTGGACGCGCAGTTCGACCCCACGGTGAGCTGGCGCGACATCGACTGGCTACGCCAGCACTGGCACGGGCGGCTGCTGCTCAAGGGCATCCTGGACGCGCAGGACGCACGCGCCGCGCTGGACAGCGGCGCCGACGGCATTGTGGTGTCCAACCACGGCGGGCGCCAGCTCGACGGCGTGCCCTCAACCATCGCCGCGCTGCCGGCGATTGCCGCCGCCGTGGGCGGGCGCACCGAAGTGCTGCTCGACGGCGGCGTGAGAAGCGGCACCGATGTCTTCAAGGCGCTGGCCCTGGGCGCGCACGGCGTGCTGATCGGCCGCGCCTGGATCTGGGCGCTGGCCGGCGGCGGCGAGGCCGCCGTGCGCCAGCTGCTGGCCAGCTGGCAGCGCGAATTCGAGCTGGCCATGATGCTCACCGGCGTCACCCGCGCGGCCGACATTGGCGCCGCGCAGCTGGAGACCGGATCCGCCTGAAAAAACGGTCGACCCCGCCTCCAAGCTCCGTACATCAAGCGCCGCTAGCTATATTTTAAATAGCAACCCATTCATTGTCCTGGGAGGATTTCGCCATGAACGGCGCACAAGCCCTGATCAAGACCCTGGCCGACGCCGGCATCGAGGTCTGCTTCTCGAACCCCGGCACCAGCGAGATGCACTTCGTCGCCGCGCTGGATACCGAGCCGCGCATGCGCGCCGTGCTGGCGCTGTTCGAGGGCGTGGCCACCGGCGCGGCCGATGGCTATGCGCGCATGGCCGACAAGCCCGCCGCCACGCTCCTGCACCTGGGCTGCGGCCTGAGCAACGGCCTGGCCAACCTGCACAACGCCAGAAAGGGCAAGGTGCCGGTGCTCAACATCGTCGGCGACCACGCCACGCACCACATGCGCTACGACGCCCAGCTGCAGTCCGACATCGAGACCGTGGCGCGCAACGTCTCGCCCGACTTCGTGCGCACCAGCATGCGCACGGCCGAGCTGTGCCGCGACGCCGCCGAGGCACTCACCACCTGCATGGGCCCGCCGGGCGGCGTGGCCACGCTGATCCTGCCGGCCGACGTGTCCTGGGGCGAGGGCGGCACGCCGCAGCCCTGCCCGCCGCCGCCCCCGGCCCCGGCAGCCGATGCGGCGCGCGTGCAGGAGATCGCGCGCGCGCTGGCCGCCTGCGGCAAGAAGACCGCCCTGTTGCTGGGCCGCCGGGCGCTGCGCGATGGCATGCTGCAAAACCTCTCGTGCATCGCCCAGCACACCGGCGCGCGCCTGTTTGCCGAAGTGTTTCCGACGCGCATGGAGCGCGGCGCCGGCCTGCCGCATGTCGAACGCATCGCCTATCTGGCCGAGCTGGCCTCGGTGCAGCTGTCGGGCCTGGAACACCTGATCCTGGTCGATGCCAAGTCGCCGGTGTCGTTCTTCGCCTACCCCGGCAAGGACAGCGACCTGGTGCCGCGCGGCTGCCAGGTGCACACCCTGGCCGCAG
This sequence comes from Melaminivora alkalimesophila, assembly GCF_000282995.1. Classification (GTDB taxonomy): domain Bacteria; phylum Pseudomonadota; class Gammaproteobacteria; order Burkholderiales; family Burkholderiaceae_C; genus Melaminivora; species Melaminivora alkalimesophila. Next base: position 10,358 of record NZ_ALEE01000669.1, on the reverse strand, counting down.
CGCACGAGGACGTGGCCGCCAGCGTGCAGCGCCTCTTGGACGCCACCGGCGCGCAGGCCGCGCAGCCCCTGCTGCAAGCGCCCCGGCGCCCCGAGCTGCCGCGGGGCAAGTTCACCGCCGACAAGGTCTGCAAGGCCATCGGCCACCTGCTGCCCGAGCGCGCCATCATCATGGACGAGGCGCAGACCAGCGGCATCATGCTGCCCCTGTTCACTGCCGGGGCGCCGCGCCACGACCTGCTGACGCTCACCGGCGGCGCCATCGGCCAGGCCCTGCCCTGCGCGGCGGGCGCCGCCATCGCCTGCCCGGATCGCAAGGTGCTGGCGCTGTCGGGCGACGGCTCGGCCATGTACAACCTGCAGGCGCTGTGGACCATGGCGCGCGAGAAGCTCGATGTCGTCAGCATCATCTTCAACAACCGCTCCTATGCCATCCTGAACGTCGAGCTGCAGCGCGTGGGCGCCGCGGGCGCGGGCGAGAAGGCGCGCAGCCAGCTGGACATCGGCGTGCCGGCGCTGGACTTCGTGCAGCTGGCCGCCGGCATGGGCGTGCCGGGCACGCGCGCCACCACGACCGAGGAGTTCAACCGGGCGCTGGCGCACGCGCTGCGCACGCCGGGGCCGCACCTGATCGAGGCCGTGGTGCCGCCCACGCTCACCGGCATGAAGCTGCGCGTGCTGCCGCACCTGCTGGGCTCGCTCAAGCGCCTGCCCAAGCCGCTGGCGCAAGCGCTCAAGCGCGGCATTGTGCCGTAGGGGAGGCGGTACGTGGGGCGCCTCGCCTGGAAGTTCCGCGCGACGCCCGATGCCCGACGCCCGATGCTCACGGCCGCTCGTGCAGCCGTTCGTGGCTGCCGCTGCGCAGGACGCGGCCCTGCGCGTCGAAGACCACGGTGAAGACCATGTCGCGCCCCGGGCCGTCGCTCCAGTTCCAGTCCCACTCGCCCTGCTGCTTGAGTTCGTAGAAGGCGCGATGCGCCGGGCGCCCGAGCAGCCGGCGCACCTCATCCTCCTGCATGCCGGGCCGCACCTTGTCGAAGTGGTGCGGCGCCAGCACCTGGCGCAGCGCGCTCATGCGGCCGTCGGGGCCGATGGTGATCATGTAGTTGCGCCGCCCGGCGGGCTGGCGGTTGTATTCCAGGGTGTGCGAGCCGTCGTCCTCGGGCCAGATGCGGTCGGGTTCGCCGAAGCGCTCGCGCACCTGGGCCTCGGTGGACACGCCCTCCTCCAGCTCGCGGATGCGCTGCTCGTCGCAGCCCACCAGGGCGAGCAGCCCCAGGGCGGCCGCCCCCAGGGACCGGATCCAGTGCCGTGGCACCATGGTTGCCTCCTCCGTGCTGCGATGCGTGCGCTGCCGGACACGCGCGGGCTAGAATGTTTGGCTGCCAAGAATGTAGCCTTCTTTTCGTGCGCACCGCCATGTCCTTCTTTCGCCGCCCCGACTACCAGTCCGACATCACGCAGTTCATCAACCAGCTGAAGAACGAGCGGCCGGAGATCGACGCCCAGCAGCAGCAAGGGCGCTCCCTGCTGTGGGACAAGCCCGTGGACCGCGAGCTGTGGGAGGAATACACCGCGGGGGGCGTCGAGCCCCAGCCCTACGTGTACTTCCCGCTGCGCCCCTGAGCGCGCGCGCGCCGGCCTGCGCGCCGGCGCATGCGCACCGGACCCCGGCACCCCCGATGGACGCCGCACTGGCCGACCCAGCGCAGGAGGAAGCGGCCGCGGTCGCCCTGGCGCGCCTGTACGGCGAGCCGCTGTTCGCGCTGCCGCAGGACCTGTACATCCCGCCGGACGCGCTGGAGGTCTTCCTCGACGCCTTCGAGGGGCCGCTGGACCTGCTGCTCTACCTGATCCGCAAGCAGAACTTCAACATCCTCGACATCCCGATGGTCGAGGTCACGCGCCAGTACCTGGCCTACGTGGACGAGATCCGCAGCCGCAACCTGGAGCTGGCCGCCGAGTACCTGCTGATGGCGGCCATGCTGATCGAGATCAAGTCGCGCATGCTGCTGCCGCCCAAGAGGCAGGAAGGCGGAGAGGAGGCCGAGGACCCGCGCGCCGAACTCGTGCGCCGCCTGCTCGAATACGAGCAGATCAAGCTCGCGGCCATGCGCCTGGGCCATCTGCCGCAGTACGGGCGCGACTTCCTCAAGGCCCAGATCACCATCGAGCAAAGCCTGCAGCCGCGCTTTCCCGACGTGCACATCGCCGACCTGCAGGAAGCCTGGCGCGACATCCTCAAGCGCGCCAAACTCGTGCAGCACCACCGCATCACGCGCGAGGAGCTCAGCGTGCGCGAGTACATGAGCATGGTGCTCAAGGCGCTGCAGGGCCGGCGCTTCGTACCGTTCGAGGACCTGTTCGACCCCGAAAAGGGCGGCACGGTGCTCGTGGTCACCTTCATCGCGCTCCTGGAGCTGGCCAAGGAAACGCTCATCGAGATCACCCAGGCCGAGGCCTTCGCGCCCATCTACGTGCGGCTGGCCTATACCCCGGCATGACCCCCCTGAGTCGCCTGCGGCGCCTTCCCCCTCTCCTGCGGGAGGGGAACGCCACCCGTGGCCTGGCGAAGCCAGTTCCACCGGTGGCACCGGCCTGAGGCGGCGCCAGTTGCGCAGGCCCTGGAAAACTAGCATGCAATCCCAAGACTTCGACGTACTCATCGTAGGCAGCGGCCTCGCCGGCCTCTCGGCGGCCCTGCACCTGGCGCCCACGCACCGCGTGGCCGTGATCACCAAGCGCACGCTGCAGGACGGCTCCAGCGGCTGGGCCCAGGGCGGCATTGCCGCCGTGCTGGCCGACGACGACAGCTTTGCCGCGCACATCGAAGACACGCTGGTGGCAGGCGCCGGCCTGTGCGACCTGGCCACCACGCGCTTCGTGGTGGAGAACGCCCCCGCTTCGATCGCCTGGTTGCGCCAGCTGGGCGTGCCCTTCACCCTCGAGGGTGACCACTTGCACCTCACGCGCGAAGGCGGCCACAGCGCGCGCCGCATCGCGCACGTGACCGATGCCACCGGCGCCGCCGTGCAGCGCACCCTCATCGACGTGGTGCGCAGCACGCCCGGCATCACGCTGTTCGAGCAGCACACGCTGGTGGACCTGATCACCACGCGCAAGCTGGGCTTGCCCGGCAACCGCTGCCTGGGCCTGTACGCGCTCGACAGCGACACCGATGAGGTCGTGACCTTCCGCGCACCGCAAACCATCCTGGCTACGGGCGGAGCGGGCAAGGTGTACCTCTACACCACCAACCCCGACACCGCCACCGGCGACGGCATTGCCGCTGCCTGGCGCGCGGGCTGCCGCGTGGCCAACATGGAGTTCATCCAGTTCCACCCCACGGGCCTGTACCACCCGCACGAAAAGTCCTTCCTCATCAGCGAGGCCGTGCGCGGCGAAGGTGGCAAGCTGCTGCTGCCGCCCTCGGCCGGTGGCACGCGCTTCATGCTCGAACATGATCCGCGCGCCGAGCTGGCCCCGCGCGACGTGGTGGCGCGCGCCATCGACTTCGAGATGAAGAAGCACGGCCTCGATTGCGTGCACCTCGACATCTCGCACCAGAGCCCCGCGTTCCTGCAGGAGCATTTCCCCAACATCCTCGCGCACTGCGCGTCGCTGGGCATCGACATCACCAGGGAGCCCATCCCCGTGGTGCCCACCGCGCACTTCACCTGCGGCGGCGTGCTGACCGACCTGGCCGGCCGCACCGACCTGCCCGGGCTGTTTGCCGTGGGCGAAGTGGCCTGCACCGGCCTGCACGGCGCCAACCGCCTGGCCAGCAACTCGCTGCTCGAATGCATGGTGTTCGCGCGCGCGGCCGCCCAGGCCATTACCGCAGCCCCCACGGCCGCTCTGCCCGCCGTGCCCGCGTGGGACGACAGCCGCGTGACCGATGCGGACGAATCGGTCGTCATCTCGCACAACTGGGACGAGCTGCGCCGCTTCATGTGGGACTACGTGGGCATCGTGCGCACCAACAAGCGCCTGGAGCGCGCGGCCCACCGCATCGCGCTGCTGCAAGGCGAGATCCACGAGTTCTACGCCCACTTCCACGTCACGCGCGATTTGCTGGAGCTGCGCAACCTCGTGCAGGTGGCCGACCTCATCGTGCAAAGCGCGCAAATGCGCCGCGAAAGCCGCGGGCTACACTTCAGCCGCGACTACCCCGAGCTGGCCGCCCCCGCCGCGCCCACCATCCTCGTGCCACGCTGACCCGAACACCCACTATCGCAAGGATTTTTCCGCATGTACCGCACCCTGCTCAAGTCCAAGATCCACCGCGTGAAGACCACGCACTGCGAACTGCACTACGAAGGCTCCTGCGCCATCGACGAAGACCTGCTGGAGGCCGCCAACATCGCCGAGAACGAGCAGGTCCACATCTGGAACGTGGACAACGGCGAGCGCTTCGTCACCTACGCCATCAAGGGCCAGCGCGGCAGCGGCATGATCTCGGTGAACGGCTCGGCAGCGCGCCGCGCCTGCGTGGGCGACCTGCTCATCATTGCCGCCTTCGCCCAGGTCGAAGAAAAAGAGGTGGCCAGCCACCAGCCCCAACTCGTCTTCGTGGACGGCAATAACCGCCAGGTGGAACTGCGCCACCACGTACCCACGCAGGCGCTGTGATGTCGGCGCCAGACACGCTCGCCCACCGCAGCCTCGCCAGCGTCTGGCACCCCTGCACGCAGATGAAGCGCCACGAGGCCGAGCCGCCCGTGGCCATCGCACGCGCCCAGGGCCCGTGGCTGCACGGCACCGACGGCCGGCGTTACCTGGACGGCATCAGCTCCTGGTGGGTCAACCTGTTCGGCCACGGCCATCCACACATCCAGGCGGCCCTCGCCGACCAGCTGGCCCGGCTGGACCACGTGATGCTGGCTGGCTTCACCCACGCGCCGGTGGTAGAGCTGTCGGAGCGCCTGGCCGCCCTCACCGGCCTGGGCCATGCGTTCTACGGCAGCGACGGCGCATCGGCCACCGAGATCGCGCTCAAGATGAGCGCGCACTACTGGCGCAACCAGGGCCAGAGCGCCAAGAACCGCTTCGTGGGCCTGGCCGGCGGCTACCACGGTGAGACCGTGGGCGCACTGGCCGTGACCGACATCCCCCTGTTCCGCGAGGCTTACGGCCCGCTGGTGCGCCTGGCGGGCACCGTGCCCAGCCCCGACGCGCGCGCCGCGCAGCCTGGCGAATCGGCACGCGAGACCCCGCGTGATGTGGCCCTGCGCGCCGCCGCCGCTCTGGAAGCCTGGCTGGCCGAGCACCACGCCACCACCGCCGCGCTGATCCTGGAGCCCCTGGTGCAGTGCGCCGCCGGCATGGCCATGCACGATGCCGAGTACCTGCGCCAGGCGCGCGCGCTGTGCGACAGTTACAACGTGCATCTGGTGGCGGATGAGATCGCCGTGGGCTTCGGCCGCACGGGCACGATGTTCGCGCACCAGCAGGCGGGCATCAGGCCCGACTTCCTGTGCCTGTCCAAGGGCCTCACGGGTGGCACGCTGGCGCTGTCCGCCGTGCTGACCACGGACACGGTCTACGCCGCCTTCTACGACGACGACGTGGCGCGCGGCTTCCTGCACTCGCACTCCTACACCGGCAACCCGCTGGCCTGCCGTGCGGCGCTGGCCACGCTGGAGCTGTTCGAGCAGACCGATGCCCTCGCGCGCAACACCGTGCTGGCCCAGGCCATCGACACCGCCTGCGCGCCACTGGCCGCGCACCCGCGCGTGCGCCACGCGCGCCGCCAGGGCATGATCTGGGCCTGGGACGTGGACACGCCGCTGCCCGACTTCGCACGCCGCTACCACCGCCACGCCATGGCGCGTGGCCTGCTGCTGCGCCCCATCGGCCGCACCCTCTACGCCATGCCGCCCTACGTGCTGGACGACGAGGCCGTGCAGCACCTCGCAACCAACGCCCTGGCCGCGCTGGACGCCACACTGGCCGAGGAAGCCACCACCCCGGCACCCACCGAGGAGCGCCTGCCATGACCCTGGGCCTGTTCGTCACCGGCACCGACACGGGCGTGGGCAAGAGCCTGGCATCGGCCGCGCTCTTGCACGCGCTGGCGCGCCATCACACGCGCGTGGTGGGCATGAAACCCGTGGCTGCCGGCGCTGAACCGCACGGCGGCCAACTCGCCAATGAAGACGCCGTGCTGCTGCGCGCCGCCTCCACCGTGGCCGTGCCGCCCGCGCTCGACAACCCCGTGCTGCTGCCCGACCCGCTTTCGCCCCATATAGCCGCTGCGCGTGCTGGGGTGCGCATTCACATCCCCGCCATCGTGCAAAGCTACCGCCAGCTCGCCGAGCGCGCCGATGCCGTGGTGGTCGAAGGCGCGGGAGGCTTCCACGTGCCGCTGTCGGACACCGAGACCGGCGCCGACCTGGCCCAGGCCCTGGACCTGCCCGTGGTGCTGGTGGTGGGCTTGCGCCTGGGCTGCCTGAGCCATGCCGCGCTCACCTTGGATGCCATCCGCGCGCGCGGCCTCACGCTCGCGGGCTGGGTGGTCAACCGCGTGGACCCGCACATGCTGGCGCCCGAGGACAACATCGCCTGGTTGCGCCAGCACCTGCGCGCGCCGCTGCTGGCCGAGCTGCCCCACCAGCCCCAGCCTGATGCGCGCGCCCTGGCTTCGCGCTACCAATTGCCAGCATGGCTGACGGATAGGACATGACCACTGCTTCCTGGATCGATGAATTTCCCACGCGCATCGCCGCGCTGGACGCCGCCCACCTGCGCCGCCGGCGCCGTGCCGTGGTGCCCACCGAGGGCGCCCATCTGCTGGTGGACGGCACCCCCATGCTGGCGTTTTGCAGCAACGACTACCTGGGCCTCGCGGCCCATCCGGCCCTGGCAGAGGCGGCCTGCGCAGGCACGCGCGAGTTCGGCGTGGGCTCGGGCGGCTCGCCCCTGGTCAGCGGCCACAGCCTGGCCAACGCCGAGCTGGAGGACGACCTTGCGCGCTTCGTGCAGCTGCCGCGCGCGCTCTACTTCTATGCGGGCTTTGCGACCAATGTGGGCATCATTCCCGCCTTGGTGGGCGCAGGCGACGCGCTGTTTTCCGACGAGCTCAACCATGCCTGCCTGATCGACGGCGCGCGCCTGTCGCGCGCCACGGTGCACCGCTATCCGCATGCCAACCTGGCCGCGCTCGATGCGCTGCTGGCGGCCAGCCCCGCACGGCGCAAGCTGGTGATCACCGATGCCATCTTCAGCATGGACGGCGACGTGGCCGACCTGCGCGCGCTGCTGGCGCTGTGCGAGCGCCACGACGCGCTGCTGCTCATCGACGACGCCCACGGCTTCGGCGTGCTGGGGCCCGAGGGGCGCGGCACGCTGGCCGAGGCGGGCCTCACCGGCGCCGGCGCCTCGTCGCGCGTGCTCTACATGGCCACGCTGAGCAAGGCCGCGGGCGCGGCGGGCGCCTTCGTCGCCGGGCCCGAGGCGCTCATCGAGTGGCTGGTGCAAAAGACGCGCAGCTACATCTTCGCCACCGCCGCGCCCGCGCTGCTGGCGCGCGCACTGCAGGCCAGCCTGCGGGTGATCGCCACCGAGGGCTGGCGGCGCGAGCACCTCACGCAGCGCATCACCCAGCTGCGCGATGGCCTGGCGCCGCTGCTGCAGGGCACGCACTGGCAGCTGGGCGACTCGCGCACCGCCGTGCAGGCGCTGGTCATCGGCGCCAACGACGAGGCCCTGGCCGCCATGGACGGCCTGCGCGCGCGCGGCCTGTGGGTGCCCGCCATCCGCCCGCCCACGGTGCCCGAAAGCACGGCGCGGCTGCGCATCGCGCTGTCGGCGGCCCACACCGAGGCCGATGTGGCCCAATTGCTGGGCGCGCTGGCCGAACTGGCCCCGCGCGCAGGGAAGGCGGCATGAGCTACAGCGTCAAGGAAATCTTCTACACCCTGCAGGGCGAAGGCGGCCAGGCCGGCATGCCTGCCGTGTTCTGCCGCTTCGCGGGCTGCAACCTCTGGAGCGGCCGCGAGCAGGACCGCGCGAGTGCCATCTGCCGCTTCTGCGACACCGACTTCGTAGGCACCGACGGCACGCTGGGCGGCAAGTTCGCCGACGCGGGCGCCCTGGCACGCCAGATCGCGGCGCAATGGCCCGCGCAGGACCGCGCGCACCGCCTCGTGGTGCTCACGGGCGGCGAGCCGCTGCTGCAGGTGAATGGGCCGCTCATCGATGCGCTGCATGCCGAGGGCTTTCGCATCGCCGTCGAGAGCAACGGCACCATCGCCGCGCCGCCCGGGATCGACTGGCTGTGCATCAGCCCCAAGGCTGGCGCCGAGTGGGTGCAGCGCGAGGGCCAGGAGCTCAAGCTGGTCTGGCCCCAGAGCGGCCTGGACCTCGACACGCTCGAAACCACGGGCCAGTTCAGCCACCGTTTCCTGCAGCCCATGGACGGCCCCGACCAGGCGGCCCACATCGCGCTGTGCATCGATCTCTGCATGCAGCGCCCGGCGTGGCGACTGAGCCTGCAGACCCACAAGCTCACCGGCATCCGCTGACGATGCCCCACCCCGCCATGCCGCAGCAATACACCGTCCACCAGCGCATCTTCTTCGACGCGGCCCACACCCTGCGCCGCGAGATCGAGGCCGAGGGCAGCCGCCGCATCCACGGCCATACCTACCACGCCGAGGTCTCGCTCACCGGGCCGCTCGACCCCGCCACCGGCATGGTGCAAGACCTGGGCTACCTGCGCCAGCGCCTGGCCGTGCTGCGCGAGCGGCTCGACCACCACCTGCTCGACGAGGTGCCGGGCCTGGGCGCACCCACGCTCGAGAACCTCTGCCGCTTCATCGCCGAGGCCCTGTCTGACATGCAGCCCCCGCCCAGCCGCGTGCGCGTGTGGCGCGACGCGCTCGGCGATGGCTGTACGCTCGACCTGTCCTGAACTTTTTCACCCCACCAGAGGCCCGACATGCCCCACCTGATCGTCGAATACTCCCGCAACCTCGCCGGCTTCCCCGAGGCCCAGGTGCTCGCCGAACTCAATGCCGCCGTCTGCGCGAGCCCCGAAGTGGCCGACGAGGCCGACCTCAAGAGCCGCATCGCTCCCGTGCAGCAGTTCGAGGTGGGCACCGCACCGGCCCACCGTGCCTTCGTGCATGCGCAGCTGCGCCTGCTCTCGGGCCGCACACCTGAAGCCAAGAAGGACCTGTCCGGCCGCGTGGCCGAGGTGCTGCGCCGCCTCACGCCGCGCCCCGCAGGGGTGCAGGTGCAGCTCAGCGTGGAAATCGTGGACATGGACCGGCCGAGCTACGTCAAAGAACGGCTCTGAGGCCGCGCCACCGGCGCCGCTCCGGCAGTTGGTCGAGGTCAATGAGAGCGGGAGTGGCAGGCTCATACTGAATTAGCGCCCCTGCTGCGGGTTTGCCGCAGGGCCGCTCTTTCATCCATTGAACTTGCCGAAAGCCTGCCATGAAAAACCTCAGCATTGCATTGTTTGCTGCGGCCCTGTCGGCTGCCATGCCGGCGGCCCAGGCGCAGACGCTCCAGAAGATCGCCGCCAGCGACAAGATCACCGTGTCTTACCGCGAAACGGCTGTTCCCTTCAGCTACGTGATCGGAACGCACAAAGCGGTGGGCTTCGCGGTGGATCTGACCGAAGCCATCGTCGACGACGTGCGCCTGCGGCTGCACAGGCCGTTCCTGCGGGTGGAGTACTTGCCCGTGACGGCGCAAAACCGCATCCCGCTGCTGGTCGATGGCACCTACGACCTGGAGTGCGGCTCCACCACCAACACCTCGGCGCGCGGCAAGGAAGTTTCCTTTGCCATCAACCATTTCTATACCGGTACGCGCCTGCTGGCCAAGAAAACCTCCGGCATCCAGGGCTATGCCGACCTGGCTGGCAAGACCGTGGCCACCACCGCCGGCAGCACCAATGAAAAGCTGATCCGCCAGTACAGCGCCGATCACCGCCTGAACATGAAGATCATGCTGGGCAAGGACTACGGTGACGCGCTGGGCATGGTCGAAAGCGACCAGGCCGTGGCCTTTGCGATGGACGATGTGCTGCTGTTCGGCCTGCGGGCCAACTCCAGCAACCCTGCGGCGCTCGAAGTCGTGGGCGAGACGCTGCAGGTCGAGCCGTATGCCTGCATGGTGCGCAAGAACGACCCCGAGTTCAAGAAGCTCGTCGACGGCACCCTGGCCCGGCTCATGCGCACCGGTGAATTCACCCGGCTCTACAAGAAGTGGTTCGAATCCCCCATCCCGCCCAAGGGCGTGGTGCTGAACATGCCCATGGGGGCGCAGCTCAAGGCCAACCTCAAGGCCCGCAGCGACCAGCCGGCGATGTGAAGAACGGGGGCCAGCCCTTCAGGCTGTGGCGGG
>NZ_ALEE01000668.1 GCF_000282995.1 Melaminivora alkalimesophila | reverse complement strand
CGGGCGCGAGTTCGGCCGCCAGCCAGCCGCGCAGGCTGTTGACGAAGGCCCAGCCCTGCACGCGCGGCAGGTCCTGCAGGCGAACCACCGCCTCGCGCACCCGCCCTTCGCGCAGCGCCATGGCCCGGCCTACGCCCGGCAGCAGACCGCAGGAGAGCGGTGGCGTGACCCATTGGCCTTCGATCTGCATGGCCAGGTTGCCGAAGGTGGTCTCGGTGATCTCGCCCTGCTCGTTGTAGAGCACCGTGTCGAACACGCCACTGCCCGGTCGGGGCGCGAAGGCGGCATAGTGCGCGCGGCGCGTGGTCTTGTGGCGCACGAACTCGCCATGGGCCTCGGCAAAAGGCCGGTCCGCCAGCGCCAGGCGCACGGGCGTGGGCGTGGGCTGCAGTGCGAAGGCTTCGGCACGCGGCACGCCGTGCGCATCAAGCAGCAGGCGCGCGCGCCATGCCCCCTGCGGGTGGGCTGCGGCCAGCACGTCCAGGCAGGCCTCCACGCGCGGCCCGCTCCAGGGATAGCCAAAGTGCGTGGCGCCCGCCCGCATGCGCTCCAGGTGCTCGGCACGGTGGCGCAGCACGCCCGCCTCGAGCGCCAGGGTTTCGAGCAGCTCGAACGGCGCACTCGCGCGCTCCACGAAGGCACGCTTGGCAGCCCACTCACGCCACTCGGCCCCAGCCTCTGACCCCCAGGTGATGCCGCTGCCGATGCCGCATACGGCCTGCGCGCCGCGCAGCGCCACGGTGCGGATCGGCACATTGAAAGTGGCGGCCACGCCGCCTTGGCCGTCGGGCCGTACCACGCCCACGGCGCCGCAGTACACGCCGCGCGGTGCGCCTTCCAGTTCCTGGATGAGCTGCATGGCGCGCACCTTGGGGGCGCCCGTGACCGAACCGCACGGGAACAGCGCGCCGAACACGTCGGCCAGGCGGGTGCCCGCCCGCGTGCGCGCCACGACGTCGGAAGTCATCTGCCACACGGTGGGCAGTTGCTCGGTGTGAAAGAGGCGCGGCACGCGCACGCTGTGCGGCTCGGCCACGCGCGAGAGGTCATTGCGCAGCAGGTCCACGATCATCACGTTCTCGGCCCGCTCCTTGGGGCTGGCACGCAGCTGCGCAGCCTGGGCCGCATCCTGCGCGGGCGTGGCGCCGCGCGGGGCCGTGCCCTTCATGGGGCGCGCGAGCAGGCTGCCGCCGCGCCAGTCGAAGAACAGCTCGGGCGACACGGAGAGCGTCTGCTCCAGCCCCATGTCGAGGAAGGCCGCGTAGCCGCCCGGCTGCGCGCGGCGCAGCGCCGCGAACAGGACCCGTGCGTCGCCCTGCCAGGCGCCCGTGCGCGGCGCCGTGAAGTTGACTTGGTAGCACTCGCCCGCGCCGATGGCGCCGCGGATGCGCGCGATGGCCGCGTCGAACGCGGGCCGCGCGATCTCGCCCTGCCATTGCACTGCGGCCTCGCCGGGCTCCGAGCTGCCGTCCCAGGGCCGCGGGGCATCGAACACCGCGAACCAGGCCAGCGGGCCGTCGGCCGCATGGGTGTGCAGGGCCGCATCGAACGCGGGCGCGGCCTCGTAGCGCAGCTGGCCCACCACCCAGGCGCCCGCGCGCGCGGCGGACTCCACGGCGTCGAGCACGCCGCGTACCTCGTGCGGGGCCTGGGCCACGAGCGTGGCGTGCGCTGGCCCGAAGGCATGGCGCAGGCGCGGCCCGGCGGGATCACGCGGGTCGGCGAAGTCGATCAGGCAAATATCGGTCAAATCGCCGGCAAGTCCAAGTACATCGGACTTTTTAAGCTATTAAATAAGGAGCAAACACATCAAACCGCACCCAGGTGCGGCACCAGCGTACCGGCCGGCTGCCCGCTCTTGAGCGCAGCGGTAAAGGCAAGCATGCGGTCGATCGGCTGGCGCGCGCGCGGAATCAATGCGGGGTCCACGTGGATGGCATTGGCGCCCGTTTCCAGCACGCGCGCGACGTCGGCCAGGCCGTTCATCGCCATCCAGGGGCAGTGCGCGCAGCTTTTGCAGGTGGCGCTGTTGCCGGCCGTCGGCGCTTCGTAGAAGGTCTTGCCGGGGTTGAGCGTGCGCAGCTTGTGCATCATGCCGTTGTCGGTGGCGACGATGAACTCCTGCGCCTCCATCTCGCGCGCGGCCTTGAGGATCGCGGAGGTCGAGCCCACGGCATCGGCCAGGGCGACGACCTCGGGCGGGCTTTCGGGATGCACGAGGATCTTGGCTTGCGGGTGCTCTTTTTTCAGCAGCTCCAGCTCCAGCGCCTTGAACTCGTCGTGCACGATGCAGGCGCCGTTCCAGAACACCATGTCGGCGCCCGTCTGCTGCTGGATGTAGGCGCCCAGGTGCCGGTCGGGGGCCCAGAGGATTCGTTGGCCCGCATCCTTGAGCGCACGCACGATGTCAAGCGCGCAGCTCGACGTGACGAGCCAGTCCGCACGCGCCTTCACGGCGGCACTGGTGTTGGCGTAGACCACCACGGTGCGGTCCGGGTGCTGGTCGCAGAAGGCACTGAACTGGTCGATGGGGCAGCCCAGGTCGAGCGAGCAGGTCGCGTCCAGGTCGGGCATGAGCACGGTTTTTTCCGGGCTGAGGATCTTGGCCGTCTCGCCCATGAATCGCACGCCGGAGACCACCAGGGTCTGCGCGGCGTGGTCGCGGCCGAAGCGTGCCATTTCGAGCGAATCGCTCACGATGCCGCCGGTTTCCTCGGCCAGGTCCTGCAGGTCCGGGTGCACGTAGTAGTGCGACACCATGACGGCGTTCTTTTCCTTCAGCAGGCGGCGGATGCGGTCCTTGAGCGCGGCGCGCTCGGCGGGGCCGGGCTCGGCGGGCACGCGGGCCCAGGCGTGCTTGGTGGAGCAGGCGGCACCCTCAGTGCCTGCGAGCGGCTGCTCGTACTCCACATCCTTGATGGCAATCGTGTTCATGGCAAGGCTCTCGCCGCCGGACTGCGGCGGCATCGCGGGGGTTCTATTGTCTCGCCTCAGGCAATCTCTTGAAGGCGCATGGAGAAATCGGTGGCCTTCACGTCCTTGGTCAGCGTGCCGATGGAGATGCGGTCCACGCCCGTCTCGGCAAGCGCGCGCAGGCCTTCGAGGGTGACGCCGCCCGAGATTTCGAGGATGGCCCCGCCTTCAGGATGCGCGGCATTGAGTGCGACGGCCTCGCGCAGCAGGGGCAGCGGCATGTTGTCGAGCAGCACCATCTTCGCGCCGGCGGTCAGGGCCTCGGCCAGTTGCTCCAGGGTCTCCACCTCGATCTCGATGAACTTCGCCTGCGCGGCCACGGCCTGCGCGGCACGCAGCACGGCCGTGACGCCGCCCGCGGCGGCGATGTGGTTCTCCTTGATGAGCACGGCGTCGTGCAGCCCGATGCGGTGGTTGGTGCCGCCGCCCATGCGCACGGCGTACTTCTGCGCCAGGCGCAGGCCCGGCAGGGTCTTGCGCGTGTCCACGATATGGGCGCGCGTGCCCGCCACGGCGTCCACGTAGGTACGGGTCTTGGTGGCCACGGCCGAGAGCAGCTGCAGGAAGTTGAGCGCCGTGCGTTCGGCGCTGAGCAGCGCGCGTGCGTTGCCCTCGATCTCGAGCACCACCTGGTCCGGCGCACAGCGCTGGCCCTCGGCCACATGCCAGGTCAGCCGCACGCCGGGGTCGAGCGCGCGCAGCGCGGCCTCGGCCCAGGGGGTGCCGCAGAGCACGGCGGCCTCGCGCACCAGCACACGGGCACGCGCACGCCGCGCGGGGTCGATCAAACCGGCCGTGAGGTCGCCGGTGCCCACGTCTTCCTGGAGCGCGCGGGCCACGTCCTCGCGGGCCAGGGCCGCGATGGCCTCGGGCGTCATAGGGAGGTCATTCGAATGTGTCATGGGCGGCAAGCATAGCGGTATCGCATAGACTCGCGGCACTTCACGCAGGGACCCGCACCATGACCGCACCCCAAGCTTCCGCACCGGCCACCGCCGGCACCCCCTACGGCACGCTGCCCCCC
>NZ_ALEE01000667.1 GCF_000282995.1 Melaminivora alkalimesophila | reverse complement strand
CTGCCCCCCGCGTCGCCGCTGCCGCAGCGCCGCCCCGTGAGCCTGCCGCGCCTGGCGCAGATGCGCGAGGCGGGCGAGAAAATCACCATGCTCACGGCCTACGACGCCACCTTCGCGGCCGTGGCCGACGCGGCGGGCGTGGAATGCATCCTCGTGGGCGACTCGCTCGGCATGGTCTGCCAGGGCCTGCCCAGCACCGTGGGCGTGACGCTGGACACCATGGCCTACCACACGGCCAGCGTGGCGCGCGGCCTGCACCGCGTGCAGGGCACGGCCTGGCTCATTGCCGATCTGCCCTACGGCAGCTACGCCGAGAGCCGAGAGCAGGCCCTGCGCAGCGCCTGCACGCTGATGCAGGCGGGGGCCCACATGGTCAAGCTCGAAGGCGGCGGCTGGACCGCACCGACGGTGCAGTTCCTCGTCGAGCGCGGCGTGCCCGTGTGCGCGCACCTGGGCCTCACGCCGCAGACCGTGCACGCCCTGGGCGGCTACCGCGTCCAGGGCAAGGACGAGGCCGCCGCGCACCAGCTGCGCAAGGAGGCGGCCGAGCTGCAGGATGCCGGCGCCGCGATGCTGGTGCTCGAAATGGTGCCCGCGCCGCTCGCGCGCGAGCTGACGGCCGCCCTGCCCCGCTGCCACACCATCGGCATCGGCGCGGGCAGCGGCACGGCGGGCCAGGTGCTGGTGATGCACGACATGCTCGGCGTCAACCTGGGCAAGAACCCGAAGTTCGTGCACGACTTCATGCGGGATGCGGGCAGCGTCAAGGGCGCCATGGAGGCCTACGTGCAGGCCGTCAAGCAAGGGCGCTTCCCCGACGACCAGCTGCACGCCTGGAATTGACGAAGGCCGCCATGATCACCGCACGCACCATCCCCGAACTGCGCGCCGCCCTGGCCGCCCGCCCCGGCCGCCCGGCCTTCGTGCCCACCATGGGCAACCTGCACGACGGCCACATCGCCCTGGTGCGCCAGGCCAGGCCGCTGGGCGACGTGCTGGTCACCAGCATCTTCGTGAACCGCCTGCAGTTCCTGCCGCACGAGGATTTCGACAGCTACCCGCGCACCTGGGACGCCGATTGCGCCCGGCTGGAGGCCGCGGGCTGCGACATCGTCTTCGCGCCGCGCGAGACCGACCTGTACCCCGCGCCGCAGACCTTCAAGATCCAGCCCGACCCGCAGCTGGCCGACATCCTGGAGGGCCACTTCCGCCCCGGCTTCTTCACCGGCGTGTGCACCGTGGTCATGAAGCTGTTCTCCGCCGTGTTCTTCGCCAGCGGCGGCGGCACGGCCGTGTTCGGCAAGAAGGACTACCAGCAGCTCATGGTGATCCGCCGCATGGTCGAGCAGTTCGCCCTGCCCGTGCAGGTGGTGGCCGGCGAGACCGAGCGCGCCACCGACGGCCTGGCGCTGAGCTCGCGCAACGGCTACCTGAGCACCGGGGAGCGCGGCCAGGCCGTGCAGCTGTCGCAGGCGCTGCGCGCACTGGCCCAGGCGGCATCGGCCCCGGGCGCGCCGCCGCTGGCCGCGCTGGAGCAGCAGGCCATGCAGCAGCTGGCGCAGCAGGGCTGGGCGCCCGACTACCTCACCGTGCGCCAGCGCCACGACCTGCAGCCGCCGCAGGGCGCCGCCGCCCCCGGCACGCTGGTGGCGCTGGGCGCGGCGCGCCTGGGCGGCACGCGGCTGATCGACAACCTGGAGTTCTGAACGGTCATCGAACCGGCGCACGGGCTCGGTCGCCTGGAGCCCATGCCTCGAATGCGCGATCCAGGCCCGCCATAGAATGTGGGTGCCGGCCTTCGGGCCGGCACAACGCGTCTTCAGGGCGGGGCGGAATTCCCCACCGGCGGTAGGCGAAGGAGCGGCACCCCGCCGCAGGTCTTCGCGAGCCCGCGAGCGCCCACCGCCTTGCGCGGCGGGGTCAGCAGATCTGGCCACACACCAGAGCCGACGGTCACAGTCCGGATGAAAGAAGATGCGCTACCCGTGCGTGCCCTCGCAGTGCCGGCCTTGTCCGCGCGTCTGCGCGCGCGTGCGGCTGCGCGCCCCGAAAACGTCTTCTCAACCTGTCAACGAGGAGCGTTTGAATGTCTCAAACCCAATCCACAGCCTACTGCCACCGGCGCATGCGCGCCGCGCTCGACGCCGTGCGCAACGGCGTCCCCGTCGTCCTCATGGATGACGGCGACCGCGAAAACGAGGCCGACCTGATCGTGGCCGCCGAGCGGCTGACCGAGCAGGCCATGGCCCAGCTGATCCGCGACGGCAGCGGCATCGTCTGCCTGTGCATGACCGACGAAGACCTGCGCCGCCTGCAGCTGCCGCCCATGGTGGAAAAGAACGAGAGCGCCCACGGCACGGCCTTCACCGTGACGATCGAGGCCCGCCACGGCGTCACCACCGGCGTCAGCGCTCGCGACCGGCTGACGACCATCCAGGCCGCCATCCACCCCGACGCCCGGCCCGCAGACCTGGTGCGCCCGGGCCATGTGTTCCCCCTGCGCGCGCACCCGGGCGGCGTGCTGGCCCGCCGCGGCCACACCGAAGGCGCGGTATGCCTGTCCCGCCTGGCCGGGCTGCGCCCTGCCGGCGTGCTGTGCGAGCTGATGAACCCCGACGGGACCATGATGCGCGGCGCGCAGGTGGCCGCCTACGCCGATGCGCACGGGCTGCCCGTGCTCACCATCGACGACCTGGTGGCCTGCACGAGCGCGCCAGTCCCCGTCGGCTGACGCGCGCCGCCCTGGCTGCGGCGCTCAAGCGCGGGACCGCACCGGCTTACTCCTCGCGCGGATCGCGCGCCATCAGCTGCTGCAGCGCGGCCGGCGCCTGCAGCCGGCCGTCGAGCAGCGCCAGCACGCATTCGGCGATCGGCATCTCCACGCCCGCCGCGCGCGCGCGCTGCACCACGGTGCGGGCGCTGTACACCCCCTCGGCCACGTGGCCCAGCGAATCGACCGCCTGCTGCAGGCTCTTGCCCTCGGCCAGCAGCAGGCCCACGCGGCGGTTGCGCGAGAGGTCGCCCGTGGCGGTCAGCACCAGGTCGCCCAGGCCGGACAGGCCCATGAAGGTATCGGGCCGCGCGCCCAGGGCCAGGCCCAGGCGGGTCATCTCGGCCAGGCCGCGCGTGATCAGGGCCGCGCGCGCGTTCAGGCCCAGCTGCAGGCCGTCGCACAGGCCCGTGGCGATGGCCAGCACGTTCTTGACCGCGCCGCCCACCTCCACGCCCACGATGTCCTCGCTGGCATAGACGCGCAGCGCGGGGCCGTGGAAGGCCGCCACGAGCGCATCGCGCACGCGGGCGTGGCGGCTTGCGGCGACGAGGGCGCTGGGCTGCCCACGCGCCACCTCCTGGGCGAAGCTCGGGCCGCTGAAGGCGCCGCTGGCCAGCTGCGGCGCCACTTCGGCGCAGACCTCGTGGGCCATGAGGCCCGTGTCCGCCTCGAAGCCCTTGCACAGCCAGGCGATGGGCGCGGCGCAGTCCCGCAGCAGCAGCAGCATGCCGCGCAGCGCCGCCATGGGCGTGCCGATGATGACGAGTTCCGCCTGGTCCGCAAGCGCGCGGGCATCGCCCGCCCGCACCCGCAGGCTGGGCGGGAATGCCAGGCCGGGCAGATAGCGCTGGTTGCTGCGCGCGGCCTGCATGCCGGCGGCCTGCTGCGCGTCCCGCGCCCACAGGGTCACGTCATGGCCGGCCGCATGCGCGGCGGCGCTCATGGCCATGGCCGTACCCCAGGCGCCGGCGCCGAGGACTACGATTTTCATAGCTTGTCGCGCTTGCTACGCGGGCGCTGGAGGCCAAAAACGCCTCCAATCGCCCGTTGCACCAACTTACTGCGTGGCGCCGTTGCCCGCTTCGGCCGCGGCTGCCTGCTGCTGCTCGTACATGGCCTGGAAGTTGATTTCCGCCAGGTGCACGGGCGGGAAGCCCGCGCGCGTGATGGTGTCGGCCACGTTGCCGCGCAGGTAGGGGTAGATGATCTGCGGGCAGGCAATGCCCACGATGGCGCCCATCTGTTCCTCGGGCACGTTACGGATCTCGAAGATGCCCGCCTGCTTGGCCTCGACCAGGAACACGGTCTTGTCCTGGATCTTGGTCTGCACCGTGGCGGTCACCGCCACCTCGAAGATGCCCTCGACCACCGGCGTGGCCTCCACGCCGAGCTGGATGTCCACACTGGGCTGTTCCTGCTCCAGCAGGATGTTGGGCGAATTGGGCTGCTCCAGGGACAGGTCCTTCAGGTAGACGCGCTGAATCTGGAACACAGGGGTTTCTTCGGTGGCCATGGTCGGGACGGGGAAATGCGGTTGCGAAACACGAGGCCCGCCCGGGAAGGCTCCCGCAGCGGGCCACTTGGGCTGCCATTATGCAATGGCGCGCCCGGGCATCCGCGGCGACGCGGGCGCCGGGGCCGGGCTCAGCCCTGCAGCAGCGGCACCAACCCGCCGCGCCCGTCGAGCGCCGCGAGGTCGTCGTAGCCACCCACGTGCGTCTGGCCGATGAAGATCTGCGGCACCGTGCGCCGGCCAGTGCTCTCCATCATGTGCTGGCGCGCGGCCGGGTCGGTGTCGATGCGGATCTCCTCGATCTGCTCCACGCCGCGCGCCTTGAGCAGCTGCTTGGCACGGGTGCAGTAGGGACACACGGCGGTCGTGTACATCTTCACGGCTTGCATGGGGATTCCTTTCCTGGGAGGGGTCGACGAAGCAGCTGCGGGGCGGCTCAGCCCTTTTCAACCGGCAGGCTGGCCTCGCGCCAGGCCGCCAGCCCGCCGGCCAGCGGCTGCGCACGCTCGTAGCCGAGCGCGCGCGCCAGCGCCGCGGCGCGTGCCGCGCGCGCGCCCTTGGCGCACACCAGGATCACCGGCACGGACTTGTTCTTGACCACCTGCGGCAG
>NZ_ALEE01000666.1 GCF_000282995.1 Melaminivora alkalimesophila | reverse complement strand
GGCAGCCGCTCCTGCAGCTGCGCCAGCGGCACGTTCTTCGCGCCGCGCACGTGGCCCGCGGCATATTCCCCGGGCTCGCACACGTCGATGACCACCGCCTTCTCGCGGTTCATCAGCTGCACCGCCTGGGCCGCGCTCAGCCCGCCGGCGCCTGCGCCCCTGAGCGTGGGCACCAGCAGCATGGCGCCCGAGGCGAGCGCCAGGAAGATCAGATACCAGTTGTCGAGGATGAAGTTCACGGCATTCCTTGGGCCTGGGCAAACCCGGGATTCTAGAATGATGGGTTGGCACCCGGGGGATCCACCCCTTTTCCACTTCCGACCAAGGACACCATGCACAAGCTCGTTCTGATCCGCCACGGCGAATCCACGTGGAACCTCGAGAACCGTTTCACCGGCTGGACCGACGTGGAGCTCACGCCCACGGGCGTCGAGCAGGCGCGCAACGCCGGGCGCCTGCTGCGCGCCGAGGGCATGGAATTCGACCAGTGCTACACCAGCGTGCTCAAGCGCGCCACCCACACCCTGTGGCACTGCCTGGACGCCATGGACCGCACCTGGCTGCCGGTGGCGCACAGCTGGCGCCTCAACGAGCGCCACTACGGGGCGCTGCAGGGCCTGAACAAGGCCGAGACGGCGCGTCAGTACGGCGACGAGCAGGTGCATATCTGGCGCCGCAGCTACGACACGCCGCCGCCGGCGCTGGAGGCGGGCGACCCGCGCAGCGAGCGCGGCGACCTCCGCTACGCCGGGCTGGACCCCGAGCAGATCCCGCTGACCGAGTGCCTCAAGGACACGGTGGCGCGCGTGCTGCCCTACTGGAACGACACCATCGCCCCGGCCATCCGCGGCGGCCAGCGCGCCCTGATCGTCGCGCACGGCAACTCCATCCGCGCCCTGGTGAAATACCTGGACGGGATCTCGGACGCCGACATCGTGGGCCTGAACATCCCCAACGGCATCCCGCTGGTCTACGAGCTCGACGCCGACCTGAAGCCCCTGCGCCACTACTATCTGGGCGACGCCGAGGCGGCGGCGCGCGCCGCGGCCGCCGTCGCCTCGCAGGGCCGGGCCTGAAAAAAGGATGGGCACGGCCGGGAACCGGCTGGGCGGGGCTTTCTCCAAGCGGTATATTGAAAATCGTGGCGCCACGCATCGGCGCCCCAGGGGTATTCAATGGGCCAGAAACTCAAGATTGCAGGATGGATTTCGGTCGGTGCGCTGGCCGGGGCCCTGACCACGGTATCGCTGCAGACCGTGGCACGCGGCGCGATGGCGCCGCTGCCGCTGGAGGAAATCCAGCAGCTCTCGGCCGTCTTCGGCCTGATCAAGACCGACTACGTCGAGCCGGTCGATGACAAGAAGCTGATCACCGACGCCATCTCCGGCATGGTCGCCAGCCTCGATCCGCACTCGCAGTATTTCGACAAGAAATCCTTCAAAGAATTCCGCGAGGGCACCTCCGGGCGCTTCGTCGGCGTGGGCATCGAGATCACGCAGGAGGACGGCCTGATCAAGATCGTCTCGCCCATCGAGGGCTCGCCCGCGTTTCGCGCCGGCCTGAAGACCAACGACCTGATCACCAAGATCGACGACACCGCCGTCAAGGGCCTGTCGCTGAACGACGCCGTCAAGCGCATGCGCGGCGAGCCCAATACCAAGGTGACGCTGACCATCTTCCGCAAGGACGAGAGCCGCACCTTCCCCGTGACCATCACGCGCGAGGAAATCAAGACCCAGTCCGTCAAGGGCAAGGTGGTCGAGCCCGGCTACGCCTGGATCCGCCTGTCGCAGTTCCAGGAGCGCACGGTGGACGACTTCGTGCGCAAGGTCGAGGAGGTGTACAAGCAGGAGCCGAACCTCAAGGGCCTGGTGCTGGACCTGCGCAACGACCCGGGCGGGTTGCTCGACGCCGCCGTCGCCATCTCCGCGGCGTTCCTGCCCGAGGGCGTCACGGTGGTGTCCACCAACGGCCAGCTCGCCGAGAGCAAGGCGACCTTCAAGGCCGCGCCCGAGTTCTACCTGCGCCGCGGCCAGGGTGACCCACTCAAGCGCCTGCCCGCGGCCCTCAAGCAGGTCCCGATGGTGGTGCTGGTCAACGAAGGCTCGGCCTCGGCCAGCGAGATCGTCGCCGGCGCCCTGCAGGACCACCAGCGCGCCACCATCATGGGCAGCCAGACCTTCGGCAAGGGCTCGGTGCAGACGGTGCGCCCGCTCGGCCCGGACACCGGCATCAAGCTGACCACGGCGCGCTACTACACGCCCAGCGGCAAGTCCATCCAGGCCAAGGGGATCGTGCCCGACGTGATGCTCGACGAGACCGCCGAGGGCGACCTGTTCGCCTCGTTGCGCATGCGCGAGGCCGACCTGGAAAAGCACCTGTCCAGCGGCCAGGGCGAGGAGGCGCAGGACCCGGCGCGCGAGAAGGCCCGCGAGGAAGCCCGCAAGCGCCTGGAGGAAGAGGCGAAGAAGCCGCTGTCGGAGCGCAAGCTGCCCGAGTTCGGCACCGAGCAGGACTTCCAGCTCACCCAGGCGCTGAACCAGCTCAAGGGCAAGACGGTGCTGGCCAGCAAGACGCTGACCGAACGCAAGGAAGAGCCGAAGGAAAACTGAGCCGCGGCTCCCCCGAGCGACCACGAGGCCGGGCCTGCCTGCACGCCCGGCCTTTTTTCGACCCCCACACCGCCCCGCGCCATGACCGACGACCAGCTCCTGCGCTACTCGCGCCACATCATGCTCGACGAGATCGGCATCGAGGGCCAGGAGCGCATCCTGGCCGCACGCGTGCTGATCGTCGGCGCCGGCGGCCTGGGCTCGCCGGCCGCCCT